>NZ_DF978433.1:0-65305 GCF_002897135.1 Nostoc cycadae WK-1
AACCAAATCACCACACTGCCAGAAGCGATAGTCCGTCTAAAACAACTCACCTCTCTGGATTTAAGCATCAACCAAATCACTACACTGCCAGAAGCGATCGCCAGTCTCCAACAACTCACCTCCCTGGATTTAAGCCGCAACAAAATCACGGCACTGCCAGCGATCGCCAGTCTCCAACAACTCACCTCCCTGGATTTAAGCGACAACCCAATCGAAACGCCGCCGCCAGAAATTGTTGCAAAAGGTATTGCCGCCATTAGAGATTATTTCCGCCAATTGGAAATAGAAGGCACAGATAATCTATACGAGGCCAAGTTACTCATAGTCGGTGAAGCAGGTGCAGGTAAGACAACACTAGCCAAAAAGATTGAAAATCAAAATTATCAACTCAAACAAGAAGATTCTACTAAGGGAATTGAGGTGATCCAGTGGATCTTCCCAATGGAAAACGGGCGAGAATTTCGAGTTAACATTTGGGATTTTGGCGGACAAGAGATTTACCATACCACCCACCAATTTTTTCTCACTAAACGTTCTCTCTATGCTTTGGTTGCAGATAATCGCAAAGAAGACACTGATTTTTACTACTGGCTAAATGTGGTGGAATTGCTCAGTGAAAGCAGCCCAGTGCTAATAATTAAAAATGAGAAGGACGATAGAGCGCGTGAAATTAATGAACCTCAATTGAAAGGGCAATTTAATAACCTCAAAGAAACCTTAGCAACCAACCTGGCTAAAAACGACCAACGTTTAGAGAATGTCATCCGAGAAATCAAGCATTGTATTAGGTCTTTACCTCTCGTGGGTACACCATTACCTAAAACGTGGGTAAAAGTTAGAGAAACTTTAGAAAATGATCCACGCAACTACATCAGCTTAGATGAATATTTCAACATCTGCCAGCAAAATGGTTTTACTAAACAAAAAGACAAATTGCAGTTAAGTGGCTATCTCCACGATTTAGGAGTATGCTTGCACTTTCAAGATGACCCCATTTTAGAAAAGACTCTCATCCTCAAACCCAAGTGGGGTACTGATGCAGTTTACAGAGTTTTAGATGCTCCCCAAGTAATTAATAACTTGGGCAAGTTTACCTGGCAAAACCTCAAGGAAATTTGGCACGAGTCAGAATATGCTGAAAAGCAAAGAGAACTCTTGCAATTGATGATCAACTTCAAGCTATGTTACGAAATCCCTAACAATCCCAAAACATACATTGCACCACAACTGTTAACAGTAAAACAGCCGCAATATGAATGGGAGGAAACAAATAACATCATCCTCCGTTACACTTATGAATTCATGCCTAAAGGTATCATCACTCAGTTTATTGTTGCCATACACAACTTAATTGATCTGATGGATAACCAACAAATTGTCTGGAAAAGCGGTGTAATTCTCAGCCAAGAAGAAACAAAAGCCGAAGTAATTGAATATTACGACAAGCGAGAAATTAAAATCCGAATCACAGGTAAATTCAAAAGAGATTTGATGACACAAGTTACCTACGAACTAGACAAAATTCATCAATCTTACGAGCGACTCAAATACGACAAATTAATTCCCTGCAATTGTTTCACCTGCAAAGATAGCCAAGAACCTCACTTTTATCTTTCAGAAACATTGAGGCAGTTTGTAGCTGATAAGCAAGACCAAATTCAATGTCAAAAGAAACCTTATAAAATGGTCAATGTCTTGAGCTTAATTGATGATGTGATGGATAGAACAGAACTAGAACAGGACAAAAGTCGAGATTCTGTTTCTCATTCCTCCGTCACCTTTGCAGGAAATATCGAAAAAGTCGTAATTCAGCACTCAACCGAAGGGAATAACATTATGACAGATCCATCGGAAAAACCAGAAGAACCTTCTAAATCAGAAGTTCAAGTTACACTACCTTGGGCTTTTAGAAATGGAATGTTTTATTTATTTGTATGTGTAGTTGTATTCACCCTAATTGGAACATTGGGTGGTTTCCTACCGTTTCATTATTTAGCTTTAACTATTATCGGTACAGCTATATTTATTATCTTAATTGGCGTTCTGCAACTGCGACAAGATGACCGTCTGTCTGAAGAAAATTTTGTCGAGTTAACAGTAAGAGTAATCAAACAGTTTCCTTTAATTGGAAATCTGATTGAGTCATTGAAAGGAAATAAATAAACTTGATCCCCCTAAATCCCCCTTAAAAAGGGGGACTTTGATTCTAGTTCCCCCCTTAAAAAGGGAGGCTAGGGGGGATCTAAACATCTCGATATTATTGAGGAACTTTTAGGTTTTCTGCGCCTTGAGTGACTTTAGCAGAATCAATGCGATCGCCCTGCTGAATTTTGTTCACTACATCAAAACCTTGAGTTACCTGACCAAATACAGCGTAGTTACCATCTAGAAAACCCAAATCAGCTAACGCAAAGTAGAACTGCGAAGAAGCTGAATCTGGTTGCTGCGATCGCGCCATTGCGATCGCGCCTTGTTTATGGGTTAATTCGGGTGTTGTAGTTACCCTAGCCATTTCAAATGTTTTACTGTAAATTGGGCTGGCTTCACCTTTGGGTTTGATTTCTAAAGGTATATAGCGTTCGGTGCCAGTTTTGGGATCAATATAACCGCCTGTCCCTAATCTACTGGCTGGAAATTTTGGATCTTTCCCTTGGGGATCGCCACCTTGAACAACAAACGGTTGCGGATCACGCACTACTCGATGGAATGCCAACCCATCGTACACGCCTTTTTGGACTAAATCGACAAAGTTACCGGCTGTAATGGGTGCATTTGTGCCATCTACTTCGATAGTGATTGGTGAACCTTTCACCGTCATCACCACAGTAGCTTTACCTTCAAGCCGTGGTAAATTGTTCATTCCTGGGATACTCTCACTTGTTGTTTCAGATACAGACGTTGCTTCAGTAGTTGTTGTAGTACTTGATGGAGATGCTGTTGCTGGAGAAGAGGAGTTAGAGCTAACTTGCTGTGTGGAACATCCTCCCAACATTAAAGCCGCAACCATCAAAAACGTAACTAAAAATTTTGTCACTTTTAACCGCATTTTCAGGTACTGACTCAACCAGAGTATCTTATCCTCTCAAGTGAATAAAGTTAAAAGGTAAAAGTAAAAAGTAAGCCATTGCGGTGGACGGGTTTCCCGCCATAAAGGAGACAGTGCCGTGGTGAAGCAGTCCGGTCTTCTCCCAAAGGGAGAGGCTAACGCCAAGGGGGTTTCCGCCAGGAGGAACTGCTGAAAGGGTCTCCCGACTTGAGGCAACTGTCGTCAAATGGCGCACCCGAAGGGCAAAAGATTATTTTCTTTTAACTTTTGCCTTTCTACTTTTAACTTCAATTAAAGTCCTTCCAAAGGTACTTGCAAAAAGCGGGCTAACTCTGCGCCTTTTGTTTCTATTTCCGTCAAAGATAGTGGTTGTCCCACTCTGGTTAAAGGAACATCTCGTCGACCTTTAAGGCGTAGGTAAACTGCACGACGCGGATTTAAACCCTCTTTAATTTCCAGCCGTACAGATTGCACATCGCGGATGCGAGCATCAATTTCAATGCGCCGATTTTTGCCGGGAAATCCCCACCGAAAGATTTTAAGGGTACCAGTTTCTTGATTAAAATCGTTGTAGCCACCACCCACATCCAAGAAAATCATTAGCCACAGATAAAAAGCTAAAAGTACACCAGCAGTGCCGTACAATCCCATTACTAACCCTTGGGGTACGAACACTAGTTGAGTAGGATCGGTGACTAATAGTAAATTGATTTTTAAATAACTAGATATGCCTGCCAACAAAAAGCCTGTGGCACCTAAAGTCACGACAGTTGCCCACCAGTAGTTACTCAACCGACGAGAACCAAGAACTTTTTGATGTAAAACACTCGTAGAAGAGCGATCGCCATTTGGTGAATCGCCTTTGTTAATTGTTGTTGATGCCGTCATAGAACTACCTTCGCCTGTGATTTCTTGCCTAATCAATCATCAATAACTATTCTCCCTTAATCCCTGCCCCCCTGCTTACTGAGCGCACTCGAAGTATGCTCCCCTGCCTTCTTCCCACTCTCTAAATTTTGAGATTTCTGAGAAAAGTTGTGTCAGATTGTAAAAATTCTGATATTCATATTATTTAATAGGTTTGTGATCAATACAGGATTTCCCTGCGTAGTTCGGGCAAAAAACCGAACTAATGTGATAAGTTAAGGATCATTAAGTTACCACAAGCTAGGTTACTAGCCAATGGTACGTGTAATGGCATAAGCCTGAGAAAAGCCAACTTACTGAGGCGGCAAGCTCTCAGAAACTCAGTAGCCTGAAAGCAGCTGAGACTGTCAAAAAAACGTTTATTCCTCAAAAGCGTTGAAATTTTTAGTAAAAAGAGGATTTTAGTCCGATGACCATCGCAGTAGGACGGGCCCCCAGTAGAAGAGGGTGGTTTGACGTACTAGACGACTGGTTAAAGCGCGATCGCTTCGTATTCGTAGGTTGGTCAGGAATATTATTATTCCCCTGCGCCTTCCTAGCACTAGGCGGTTGGCTAACCGGTACAACCTTCGTCACCTCGTGGTACACCCACGGATTAGCATCATCATACCTAGAAGGCTGCAACTTCCTGACAGTAGCAGTATCAACACCAGCAGACAGCATGGGACACTCCCTATTGCTGTTGTGGGGGCCAGAAGCGCAAGGCGACTTCACCCGTTGGTGTCAATTAGGAGGATTATGGCCATTCGTAGCGCTACACGGAGCCTTTGGACTAATCGGCTTCATGTTGCGGCAATTTGAAATTGCGCGGTTAGTAGGCATCCGACCATACAACGCCCTAGCATTCTCAGCACCAATCGCGGTATTCGTCAGCGTCTTCCTGATGTACCCCTTGGGACAATCGTCTTGGTTTTTTGCACCCAGCTTTGGCGTAGCCGCAATCTTCCGGTTCTTGTTATTCTTGCAAGGGTTCCACAACTGGACACTCAACCCCTTCCACATGATGGGAGTAGCAGGTGTACTCGGTGGAGCGCTGTTGTGCGCCATTCACGGTGCCACAGTCGAAAACACCTTGTTTGAAGACGGTGAAGCCGCCAACACCTTCCGCGCCTTCAACCCCACCCAATCAGAAGAAACCTACTCAATGGTGACAGCAAACCGATTCTGGTCACAGATATTCGGGATTGCCTTCTCCAACAAACGCTGGTTGCACTTCTTCATGTTGTTTGTACCAGTGACAGGTTTGTGGATGAGTGCCGTTGGCATTGTCGGTTTAGCACTCAACCTGCGGGCTTATGACTTCGTCTCCCAAGAATTGCGGGCAGCCGAAGACCCAGAATTTGAAACTTTCTATACCAAAAACATTTTGCTGAACGAGGGTATCCGCGCTTGGATGGCTCCTCAAGATCAGCCCCACGAACAATTTATATTCCCTGAGGAGGTATTACCTCGTGGTAACGCTCTCTAATAGACCCGCAGTTATGGGCGGCGGACGCGACATAGAATCAACAGGTTTTGCCTGGTGGTCTGGTAACGCCCGTTTGATTAACCTGTCTGGTAAACTGCTAGGCGCTCACGTTGCTCATGCTGGCTTGATTGTCTTCTGGGCTGGAGCAATGACTTTATTTGAAGTTGCTCACTTTATCCCAGAAAAGCCTATGTACGAACAAGGCTTGATTCTGTTGCCTCACCTCGCTACTTTAGGCTGGGGTGTAGGCCCTGGTGGTGAAGTAATCGACACCTTCCCCTACTTTGTAGTTGGTGTACTTCACTTAATTTCCTCCGCAGTCTTGGGTTTTGGCGGTATCTATCACGCCGTTCGTGGCCCAGAAACCTTAGAAGAATACTCTTCTTTCTTTGGTTATGACTGGAAAGACAAGAACAAGATGACCAACATCATCGGGTTCCACCTGATTATCTTGGGCTGTGGTGCATTATTGCTCGTACTGAAGGCTATGTTCTTCGGTGGTATCTATGACACCTGGGCTCCTGGTGGTGGTGATGTGCGTGTCATTACTAATCCAACTCTGAACCCAGCAGTTATCTTCGGCTACCTCATCAAATCTCCCTTCGGTGGCGAAGGTTGGATTGTGAGCGTCGATAACTTAGAAGACGTAATCGGCGGTCATATTTGGATTGCCTTAATTTGTATTTCTGGCGGTATTTGGCACATCTTCACCAAGCCTTTTGCTTGGGCGCGTCGTGCCTTTATCTGGTCTGGTGAAGCTTACCTTTCCTACAGCTTGGGCGCATTATCCTTAATGGGCTTCATCGCTTCTTGTATGGTTTGGTACAACAACACCGTTTACCCCAGTGAGTTCTTCGGCCCCACAGGCCCTGAAGCTTCTCAAGCACAAGCTTTAACCTTCTTGATTCGTGACCAACGCTTAGGTGCTAACGTTGGTTCTGCTCAAGGCCCCACAGGTCTTGGTAAATACTTGATGCGCTCTCCTACAGGTGAAATCATCTTTGGTGGTGAAACCATGCGCTTCTGGGATTTCCGTGGCCCTTGGTTAGAGCCTCTACGTGGGCCTAACGGTCTTGACCTCGAAAAAATTAAGAACGATATTCAGCCTTGGCAAGCTCGTCGTGCTGCTGAATACATGACTCACGCTCCTCTGGGTTCTTTGAACTCTGTAGGTGGTGTAGCAACTGAAATCAACTCATTCAACTACGTGTCTCCCCGTGCGTGGCTGTCTACTTCTCACTTCGTATTAGGTTTCTTCTTCCTAGTAGGTCACTTGTGGCACGCGGGTCGCGCTCGTGCTGCTGCTGGTGGTTTCGAGAAAGGTATCGACCGTGAGAATGAACCAGTAATGTTCATGAACGACCTTGACTAAGTTGAAATATTTTTTTCATCACTGACAATCGAATTTTAAAAGGCTCTTGTTTTAGAACAAGAGTCTTTTTCTTTGAATTAGGAGTTACGCACAAGATTTTCGGTGGAGACTGAGTGTAGGGTATAAAGTAAGGGTTCTGAATAATACACCCCTATACCCTCACACCCTTACACCCATTCTCAACAGTGTTCCATTCTAGGGTTATCTCCAGATTACCTGTATCATTACCTTTCACTAGTACAGGTGTAAGCTTCCCTGATTCAATGCCAATATCTATCCCAAATTTGACACTAGCTTTATCTGGTTTCACTTTATTTAATACTTCAGCAATTTCTTTAACAAGCGCTGCTATTGGCTCAGTGACTTCACTAAACTGTCTAACTTGAATATTCGATTTGCGATCGCCTATTGGTGTAGCTTCAACTTTAATATTTGTACCATCAGCAAGTTCTACTGTAATAATTTTGCTTTGAATTTCCATGTTAATTTAAATACATGCCTCTGGTTTAATTACATACAAAATTAACTGCTTCCCACATTCATAGCTGCTAAAACAGCTTTTTGGCTAACATCTTTGTAAAGAGTATCTAAATACTTCATTACCACATCACCAGAATTCAAATTTATTACATCCTCCTCAGTTTTAGCCAAGGGGATAGCCCCTAAAACATCTAAGACTGTCTCGCTCATACTAGGGGTAATCACTACTAGAGATGAATCTAAAGGCTCATGATATTCCCAAAACGAGTTAAGGTTTACTGAAGATTGCTTGTGTGCGAGTGGTTTTTGAGTATCCAATGCTAGATGCGTATTCACTTCAGATTTAGCACCCCGTAGCTGGCGCAAATCACTGATAATTTGTTCTTTAGTGCGCCCTCTTAATTGAAATAGCACAAAAGGATCTTCGCTAAATCTGTCGCCTAATTGATAGTAAATAGCCCCAACATGTTTACACGGATTGGCTTTATCTGGACAAGAACATTTACTGTGAACATCACCCAACGTAAACGGAAATAACGAAAGACCATTGGCAGTAAAAACCTCTTCAATATTTTGGGGCATTTCTCCTGCCAATAATTTGGCAGAAAATAATGCTTTTTTAGACATGGTTTCAATTACATATCCCCATTCTTCATCACTAAAAGAGTCAAGAGAAAGAGAAACTTTATAAGGTTCAACTTCACTACCTTGAACTTTAGCTAATACTTTCGCACCTTTAAATTCAATACTGAGAACATTACCTTGACGAGCATAATTTCTGGCACGTTCTAAACGCTTTTTAAAGCGATAAGAATCGAGTAACTCTAGCCATCTTTGTGACCACCATTCCCGGCTTGTTTGTAATGTAGTCATAATTAATTTTTTTGCTAATCAACTTTAAAAACATTCTATGTTATTCCCCATCTTCATCAATCAAAGCATGACGATCAAGTATGAGTAAGTTACGCAGTTGGTCTGTATCTAATTCTGTCAACCATTCTTCACCAGCACTCACAACCTGTTCGGCTAATTGCTTTTTACTTTCAATCATGTCGTGAATTTTTTCTTCTAATGTGCCAGTACAAACAAATTTATGTACTTGGACATTCCTCGTTTGACCAATCCGAAATACTCGGTCTGTAGCTTGATTTTCAATTGCCGGGTTCCACCATCTATCAAAGTGAAATACATGATTAGCACGGGTTAAATTTAATCCCACACCACCAGCTTTTAAAGAAAGAATCATTACAGGTGGCCCTTGTGGGTCATGCTGAAAACGGTCTACCATTTCCTCACGTTGTTTTTTACTGGTGCTGCCATATAAAAAGAAAACTTCCCTACCCAATTGCCGTTCTAAATGGGGTTTGAGTAATTTACCCCATTCAGCAAATTGAGTGAAAATTAACGCTCTGTCTCCTTCCTCAATCGCCACATCTAACATTTCTTCTAGGCGTTGCAACTTACCAGAATTATGTTGTGTTAATGTTGTTTCTTTTAAATACTGAGATGGGTGATTACAAATTTGTTTGAGTTTAGTTAGTAATGCTAAAATCATCCCCCGTCTTTGTAATCCTTCGGCAGATTCTATTTCAACTAAAGATGTGTCTACTGCTTGCTGATATAGTGCGGCTTGTTCTGTAGTCAAACCACAAAATACTGTCATTTCTTGCTTATCTGGCAAATCTTGAATAATTTCTTTATCTGTTTTCAACCTTCTTAAAATAAAAGGTTGAACCAAGGAACGCAATTGAGTTAAAGAAGCCGCATCACCATACTTTTCAATCGGCATCGCAAACCGCCGTTGAAAGAATTGTTTATTCCCTAAATAACCAGGATTGAGAAAATCTAAAATAGACCATAATTCTTGCAGTCTATTTTCTACTGGTGTGCCTGTTAACGCGATGCGAAATGTGGCATCTAACTGTCGAACTGCCTGTGACTGTTTGGCATCAGGATTTTTTACATTTTGGGCTTCATCTAAGACAATTATCTGCCAAGAAATAGTCTGCAATAATTTCACATCTCTGTGAATTAATGAATAACTCGTAATGATTAAATTATGCTGATTTACTGCTTCAACAAATGCTTTACCTTTAGGGCGCTTGTCACCGTGATACTGCATTACTTTTAGGCTGGGAGCAAATTTTTTCACTTCTCGTTCCCAGTTACCTAAAACAGAAGTGGGACAGACTAATAATATAGGTTTTTCTAGTAAATCCTGTTCTTTTAGGTATAAAACAAAAGCTATCAGCTCAATAGTTTTGCCTAGTCCCATGTCGTCAGCGAGACATGCACCTAAACCCCAACGTTCTAAAAAAGCCAGCCAAGCTGCACCACGTTCTTGATAAGGGCGCAGCTGTCCTTGGAAACTTACGGGTGTGGGTAAGGGTTTTATTTCCTGATTATTGGTTAAAGCCCCAATTAATTCTTGTAATGCCCCAGATGCTTCAAAACTCACCACTGGTAACTTTTCAATTACTTGGGTATCGCCTGTACTGAGGTGCAAGGCATCTTCTAAAGAAAGTGCCATTTGTTCTTTACGGGAAGCAAAAAATGTCTGGGCTGTTTTGATATCTTGGGGACGCAACTCCACCCACTCGCCGTTAATTTCTACTAGGGGACTATTTAAAGCTACTAGTCGATCAAACTCTGCTTTAGAAATTGTCTGTCCGCCGATCGCCAATTGCCATTGAAAATTAAGTAAACTTTGTAAACCTAGGCGTTCTTTTTGTTTTTTGGACGTTTCGGCGGTAATTTTTAACCCTAAACGGTTCGCCCAGCCTTCGCGGTTGGTTAAACTAGGCGGTAAAATTACGCCTAAACCGCTATCTTCTAACCTCCAAGCTACGGACTTGATAAATTCGTAGGCTTGAATTGGGGTTAACTCGCAATATTGGGGGTATTCTGTTTCTAAGCTGGGGGCGATCGCTGGATACAATCGACAAGCTAAACCCAATCCGCGTAAGAAAGTTTCTTGGGGTTTATCAATGCTGCGGTTTTGATAATTTAATTGTTCAACTGGGTTTTGCCAAACTGTTGCAGCATTTAACAAAAATTCTGAATCATCAGCAGCCTGGAGAAAATACGCCAGTGTCCATTCAGTTTCGCCAATTCCAGGGGAATTTAATTGAAAACAAGTGCGAAATAGCGGCTTTCCTGTTATTTCCGACTGTAGTGGCAAAGTCCAAGCTTTCAGTGCTGCTTCTAACCGTTCTACACCAATTACATCTGCAACCACAGTGTGAGATGCACTAGTTAAAGCTTGCAACCACTGTCGTAATGATAATGGTAAAGCAGCCATCACTCTGGCTTCAATGATGGGTTGATTACCAACCATCTCTCGCACTTGCACATCTATTGTGCTGTTAAGAAATTCTAAAATTAATGCTTGTGCAGATTCAGGGAAATCTACAGAAATATCTCCATTTCCCATTTCTTGATAAGTCCGACAAGCCAGTGGCATTTTCGCCGCAAATTTTTCTAAGCGAGTGCTATCTACAGCGCTGTCTAAAAGCACTTGCCACCCTGCATCTGTAGTACCATCTGCTTGCTGTTGAATATTGGGTAAAAACTTAGAGCGTGAAATTAAATCTAAACTCCAACGGGCTACCTGCGACCAAAATCTTAAATCCCCAGCGAAAAAAGCCTCTTCGCCACCAGTAATGTTGAGAGGAAGAGATTGGAGAAATTTAATTGTTTCACTAGTATTAAGACAAAAACCTGTAACTTGCCAAGGTTGCAAGTATGGTGAAGCGCCAGATTCTAAATCTTGGCTGGCGGAATGCACAGGTAATAAGTTAAATGTTCTATCTTTGGTGTTTTGGAGAATCTGAGTTGGTAAGGCGATGATGTGAGAATGTGTAGGTAAACTGGCTTCAGGTGGTTTTGTAGTTTTGCGCGATCGCGTTTGAGTTTGTACCTGCTGTTGTTTGCTGCTGGTAACTGTTATATTTTTCGCTGCTAACCACTCACTCAACTCCACTGCTGTCATTGCTAATGGATGTTGTGGTATTTCTGGAGATTGAGTTATATCCCAATTCACTTGGGGCGATCGCCAAGTTTCTCCCCAGATAAATAAACAACTATTTTGATTTTTTCTGATCCAACTGCCGTGTAAAATCGCCATTTTTAACTACTCAAATTTTGACCAGACTAAATATTTCCAATAATGCTGATGATTGCCTTTTATTTGGGCGAGATTAATTCTGCCAATTTTTACTTTTATTCTAGATTTATGGATATTTATAAATTATCAAATTATCCAAAACTGCAATTTAAATGGCTGCTAAAAATTTAATTACTCATGATGAAAAATTGGTGTTTTAGTGATTGAATTAATGTTTATTCTGTTGAGGTTAGTGCAGCTATTTTTGTAACGTTGGTACTATTGTACAACTAGGTTTACATACTGGTGTGAGATTGTTTCCATCTAATTTTAATGATGATTTAAGAAATGTCGCATTTCGTTGAGGAGGTGTAAAAAAATCTACTTTATATTTCTTAGCTCCACCAGTATTGGATAAATTACATAGATTGTTATATATGCAATTTGTAGACTTTTGAGTATGATTAGGCATATTCTACCTGTGACAATCCTAAAAGATAAGCAAGCCGTCAAATCTACTGCCGCTTGATGAGTAAACATGTAATACATTTGGCAGGAAATAACTTGTTTATCTTTGTATGTAACAGAAGCCAGCAAGAGTGCATAAATGTTAGGATTGCCACAGAGAGAGAATAGCGTGCATAGAAGGAAAAAAAACTGAATGGCAGAAGTTGAAAAGTCAATATCCTTTGATGGACGGGATATTCGACTGAAGTTAGGCCTACTAGCTCCCCAAGCTGGTGGGTCAGTTTTGATAGAATCAGGGGACACAGCTGTTTTGGTAACAGCTACGAGATCACAAGCCAGAGAAGGCATTGATTTTCTTCCCCTCACAGTAGATTACGAAGAAAGACTTTATGCAGCAGGTAGAATTCCTGGTGGGATTATGCGCCGGGAAGGTCGTCCACCGGAAAAAGCAATTCTCACCAGCCGTCTGATAGACCGTCCTCTGCGTCCTCTGTTCCCTTCATGGTTGCGGGATGACCTGCAAATCATCGCTTTAACATTATCAATGGATGAGTTAGTACCACCTGATGTTCTCGCAGTCACTGGTGCTTCCATTGCTACGTTGATTGCCCAAATACCCTTTAACGGGCCAATGGCAGCCGTGCGGGTAGGGTTAGTAGGAGATGATTTCATTATTAATCCTACCTATGCAGAAATTGAAGCTGGAGACCTAGACTTGATCGTGGCTGGTTCGCCAGAAGGCGTAATCATGATTGAGGCAGGAGCTAATCAGCTGCCAGAGCGAGATATTATCGAAGCGATTGATTTTGGCTATGAAGCGGTACGGGATTTAATCAAAGCACAGCAAGATATCATTGCCGACTTGGGTTTGCAAATAATTCACCAAGCACCACCAGAGGTAGACCAGACCCTGGAAAATTATATTCGCGATCGCGCCAATGACGAGATTAAGAAAATTCTGTCTCAATTTACATTTACTAAACCTGAACGCGATGCAGCTTTAGATGTAGTTAAAGATACAATCCAAACTGCGATCGCCGAACTACCTGAAGAAGATCCCGTTCGCCTAGCTGCGACAAGTGATCCTAAAGCACTTGGTAAGACTTTTAAAGAAATCACCAAATATTTCATGCGCCGTCAAATCGTGGAAGATAATATCCGCGTTGATGGTCGCAAACTAGATGAAGTACGTCCTGTTTCTTGTCAAGTTAGTGTCTTACCAAAACGCGTCCACGGTAGTGGTTTATTTAATCGCGGACTAACTCAGGTACTATCCAACTGTACCCTTGGTACTCCTGGCGATGCCCAAAATCTCAATGATGACCTGCAAACAGACCAATCCAAGCGCTACCTGCACCATTACAACTTCCCTCCCTTCTCCGTTGGCGAAACCAAGCCAATGCGTGCGCCTGGTAGACGGGAAATTGGTCACGGAGCTTTAGCAGAACGGGCAATTTTGCCAATACTGCCACCCAAAGAACAATTTCCTTACGTGATTCGGATCGTTTCAGAAGTACTTTCTTCCAACGGTTCCACCTCAATGGGTTCAGTCTGCGGTTCTACCCTCGCCCTCATGGATGCTGGTGTACCGATTATCAAACCCGTCAGTGGTGCGGCAATGGGTCTGATTAAAGAAGGTGATGAAGTCCGCGTTTTGACTGATATTCAAGGCATTGAAGACTTCCTCGGTGATATGGACTTCAAAGTTGCCGGCACCGATAGCGGGATTACAGCCTTACAAATGGATATGAAAATCTCTGGTTTGTCTTTGGAAACCATTGCCCAAGCCATTCACCAAGCCAAAGATGCACGGTTGCACATCTTGGAGAAAATGCTCCAAACTATCGACCAACCACGCACAGAAACATCACCCTACGCGCCCCGACTGCTGACTATCAAGATTGACCCAGACATGATTGGTTTAGTCATCGGCCCTGGCGGTAAGACAATTAAAGGCATCACCGAAGAAACTGGTGCGAAAATTGACATTGAAGATGATGGTACTGTTACCATATCTGCTGTTGATGAAAGCAAAGCCAAAAAAGCCCGAAATATTATCCAAGGGATGACCCGCAAGCTGCATGAAGGAGATGTCTACGCAGGTCGCGTTACGCGAATTATCCCAATAGGTGCATTTGTTGAATTCCTACCCGGAAAGGAAGGGATGATCCACATTTCTCAACTTGCTGACTACCGCGTGGGCAAAGTTGAAGATGAAGTCGCAGTTGGTGATGAAGTGATTGTCAAAGTGCGCGAGATTGACGGTAAAGGACGAATCAATCTCACACGTTTGGGTATCCATCCAGACCAAGCAGCTGCGGCGCGAGAAGCTGCGGCAGTAAATCGATAAATCGATTTGGGATTTTAGATATTCTCTAAAATCCGCGATGCCTTTGTTGTAGGCATCGCCGTAGCTTTTTTAAAAGTTTTGTTTAAGTCATACAAATTAAAACGCCGAATGAGTCAACTCGCGGCTATCAGAATTAAGCCTGCCTAGCCTATGGCAACGCCAAGGCCAAACGCAGGCTAAAAAATTATTTTGTACCTATATACTCAATTTTTAGCAACCTAATTTTGGGAATTATAAAAATACGTTCTCAGAATTTTTTGGACAATTTAAATAGGCTATAACGCCTGAAACTATTGGAGATGTTGTTACGATAGCAATCACTTTTTAACCCATATTGAGAGCATACATTCATCAATTTGTTATCTTATAGTCTTCATTTGTAACATTTGTCATCACGATACTTTTTGAATGCGCCAAGTAATCATAATGTGATAAATTATCTGATTTTGTTAGATGATTACAGCAAAGAGTTGACAATATTAATCTATAATTTCAGCCGTTTGGCTCTTCAACAAAGTGTTAAAACTCCCTTTTGTCAGTTTGTCGATCGCAGCGAAGTTTGGTAAATAAAAGAAGTAGACTGCCTTGTTTGCTTTTATTCCACACTTTATCCAAAGCATTGTGAGTGCAAAACGTTTGCCAGAAACTACTGCCCATGTCAGAATTACGCGCCAATCCTGGCAACATGGCTTTCTTGAGGGCGAAGTCAGCGCGGGAGATTTTGAGTGGCATTTCCAGTGGCATTTCCGCCGTGGAGAACTGTCTGTGAAGCCTTCCCAAGGTCGCGCTTTAATCAAAGAACCTCTTGGGCGCTTTTTAGAAAAACAAGATTATCAGTTGGAACCAGGAGGCGATTATGCTTTTACTATCCGAGCAGAATTATGAGAGAAAAAGTATGAAGTATGAAGTATGAAATACGTTCTACCTCTTGAGCTAAGGACAAATGACCATTGACTATTGACTATTAACTGCTGATTCTGTCAGGCGATTTAAATATCTTTCAATTAAGAGGACAGCCACAATGTCATCTATTGGTCTGGGTGGTTGGCGCATCCCTTTTGGTAAAAGTTTTGTGATTCCTTGGGGCGGATACATTTGCCAATAGCGATCGCGTGCTTCTAAGGTAGAATATCGCTCATCTACTAACATGATATTTAAAGGTTGTAATAATTCTTGTTGTAATTTTTGTTTCCACTGCTTGGCTGTGGTTTGATTACCCATAACTAGTAAGGAAACAGGATATCTTTTTTGAAGGGTTTCTATATTGGCGATCGCTTCTTGTGCGAGTACAACCTGATGATAATGCAGTTGCCGATCTAATCCCATTACGGCTAAACCACACTTATCTTTACCAGGATCAAAGCCAAGAATTACTGGTTGAGTTGGCGAGAATTCATTTAAATTCATATTCAATCAGCTAAAATTTTCAACTGGGTACAGCAAGATATATAAAAAAAGTTTTTAGCAATTACCGATGGTTACTGAACTTTAACTTGTAACTTCTAATCCCTATTGTTTCGGTATTTCACGTACTGAAAATGACTTTGCCGTTTTGGATAGCTAATAATTTAACTCGCAGAGGCCCTGCTGTATAAGTATCTTCTGAGGCGATCGCTTTAATCTCTAAAGGCTGATCGTATTGTCTTAATTGGTTGATAAATCGCAAAAAAGTTCCATCTACTTGCACACTTTCCACAATACCAGCATTCCTAGCCCGAAATTGGGAAGCAGAAATAAGTAAATCTAGCCTTTGCCGTAGCTCATAAGATGACATACTTCTAGGATCAGCACTGGTACTAGCTAATACCTCTCCTCCTGCAAAGACTAATATATTGCGTGCAGCATCTCCAAAGAATTCTATCTGTTTTTCGCCTCTGACGTAATTGCCTGCGGAGAAAATTCGCACAACATATTCTCTACCATCGCTAATTTGTCTAATCAACTGCTCAACTCTTTCTGGAGTCACACGCAGAATTTGGGTATTTTCTGGTTTTGCACTTGGTTCAGTTAATTGAAAAATCGCATTTTGGTTAGCATCACCTAAAAGTTGCAACACCGCCTGACGCGCAGCAGTAGCTTGCTTAACTTGAATCACAGCACCAGCCAAAACTTGACCACGAACCAAAGCCAACTTGCCTAAACGCAGGTCTTGATAAGACTGATAGTATTTTTCTAGTCTGGCTACTTCCTGTTCTAAATAATCCTGTTGTCTTTCTAGTTCTTTGAGGCGAGATTCCCGTGTGGCAATAACTTGTTCTCGTGCAGTAATTTCTAAATTACGATTTTGAATGAGTTTATCTAGTTGGGCAATTTTGAGATCGCGTTTTTCAATAATTTCTTGGCGGTTGGCGAGTTCGCGATCGCGTTTTGTAATGGCTGCTTTCGCTTCATCAATTGCCTTTTTCGCCTCTGCGTACAATCTTTGTTGTTCTGCCTTTAATTGTCCTACCGCCACTTGTAGGGCTTTTCTCTGATTGTAAACGTTTTGTAATTCTGATCTGGCTTGTTGATATTGAGTTGCTACTTGATTCAAGCGCCCTTGAGTGCGTTGCAGTTGCGCCTGTGTTTGGGCTTGGCGGCTAATAGTTTGGTTGAGTTTTGCTTGCGTTTCTCGTTGTTTAGCATTTGCCGCTTGCAACGATTTATTAATTATCTGTAAATCTTGTTGCGCTTTGGTTTGTTCAACTCTCGCTTGGCTTAACTCTTTCTCTACTTGGCTTTTTTGCGTTTCTGCGGTTTTAAGTTGCTCTCGTTTGTTTCTCAGGTCTTTTTGAATATCTTCTAATTCAAAAACTCCCTTACGCAATCCTTCATCAGCTGCAAACAAAATTCCTAGAGTGGAAGCCGAAATTAAGCCCCCAGTGAAAATAGTCACCACTACCGCCGTATTTTTTGGCCGAAGCTTGAATAGTGAGAGGCGTGCTTTGCCAACCCGTGTGCCAATGCGATCGCCCACAGTGGCAATTACGCCTCCCAAAATTAAAATTGCCGCTATGAGGATGTACCCGGTGGTCATCTTCAGCTACCGAAATGGTTCCAGATACAGCCTACTACTTTCGAGCATTGTCTGTGGAGGATGGATGATTGGCAATAGCGAAGATTCATCAATTTATGATTTAACTCCAGCTATGGGTATTATCTGCAAAAACACAATAATTGCCAACTCCACTACCTCCAATTGCTTTGAACAACAAAGAATTCAGTCGTCAGTCAGCCCAAATTCAGAATGAATAACGTTTTTGTTCTGACTGCTGACATTCTTGTTTAAGTGAACTGTCTACTTAAGCTAACAGGTTTATGCACAGTAATCTTCTTTTTATGAATAGAAATCATTTTCTTTTCACGTAAATCACCAAGTAACCTAGTGACCGTCACGCGAGTAGAACCAATTGCCTCTGCGATCGCCTGATGAGATAGCTTCAGATCAATTGTGATTCCATCTGCACAAGGAACACCAAAATCACGACAAAGAATTAATAAAAAACTCACCAATCTGGAACCCATATCTCGGTGAGCTAGAGTTTCAATCATCATCTCTGTCTGTAAAATCCGCGAAGACAGACCCCGCAGCATTAACATTGATAATTCTGGATTTTCCTTTAGTGCTTGCTCTACTTGTTCGATTGGTGCTGACAGCAATTCTACAGGTGTAAATGCAACAGCATGGTAAAATCTATCCGACTTATTTCCTGTCAGCAAAGACAACACACCAAAAACACTATTTTCCCGTAACAACGCTACTGTTATTTCTTCTCCTGCTTCGTATACCCTGGAAAGTTTTACAGCACCCTTAAGAAGAAAATAAACTCGTTCAGCAGGATCGCCCGGAAAAAAGATCGTTTTGTTGCGTTCAAACGTTTCCACAACAGGCGGAAACGCGCCAGTTGCCATCTGACGAAAAACATTTGCTAGGGCTTTATCTTGTGTCACGATCATCTCCCTTCCCCTACCCAATGCCGGAAAAACAAATAAACTGATTACCTAAGAATACACCTGAAAAATCAATAAATCACCGTCAACCTTTCTGTACTTTCCTATACTCAAATACCAAACATCAGAGTTATTTGTTCATAATGATACATAATTTTTCACCTTTTTAGCTAGTAGTTGTTATAAGTACTTACAAACTCCTATTCATCAGGTTTTTTGCAAAAAAATTCATTATATCTTGAGAATATCTTCAGGAATAGCAGACAATTTTTTATGCAGGAAACGCACTTGTTGATTTAAAGAAGAATTCACAATTCACAATTCAGAGTCAAAATCAATCCTTGGGGAAAAATATCTGTTACCTAGAAGCACCAGCAAATTTTCAATTTGGTGTAGTGTTTCATAGTTTATTCATCCGCCAGTACCCCAAGATTCAATGAGAGAATTCTGGCGACTGACCCATGTATTCTTTCCTGTCAAACATGATTTTTCTAAATACTGTGGTCAACCCAGCAAAACAGGCCTCAGTTTCTAGTATCCTCCTAAGAGGATGTCTGAAAAGTCCCAGGTGATACATTCAGCAGTTGAAGTATCCTCAATTCCCCTAAAAAATTTAGACTCAAGGGTGTTATTTCCTTTTGGAAAAGAAAAGCTATTACAGCTACGCCCAAGTCAAAAACAGTCATCGCGTTGCCAAACGAACTTTCGTGAAAGCAACTATTGTTCAAAATGCTTTTATTTTTTGAATAGTAGAGTCGTGAACGCTACACTGTGCTATGGGGATAAAGAAAAATATTTGATACTGCTCGGACATCTTCATCATGATTGATCCTGTTAATAATTTGTATGCTGAATCTGACTGGAAAAAACGCCCTTGTTACAGGTATTGCCAATAATCGCTCCATCGCTTGGGGTATCGCTCAACAATTGCACGCAGCCGGCGCTAATTTAGGTATTACTTACCTGCCCGATGAACGTGGCAAAATGGAGAAAAAAGTTGCGGAATTGGTAGAACCTCTCAATCCCAGCTTATTTGTGCCTTGTAATGTTCAAAACGACGAACAGATTCACTCTACCTTTGAGGCAGTGCGGGAAAAATGGGGCAAGTTAGATATTCTGATCCACTGTCTGGCTTTTGCCAATAAAGATGATTTAACAGGAGGTTTTAGCCAAACCTCTCGTTCTGGTTTCAATACAGCTTTAGAAATTAGTACCTATTCTTTAGTACAGTTAAGCGGTGCTGCTAAACCGTTAATGACAGAAGGTGGTAGCATTGTCACCTTGACTTATCTTGGTGGGGTTAGAGCTATTCCTAACTACAATGTGATGGGAGTAGCTAAGGCTGGTTTAGAAGCGAGTGTGCGTTATCTAGCAGCAGAACTCGGCCCAGAAAATATTCGTGTCAATGCCATCTCAGCCGGGCCAATTCGGACTTTGGCATCTTCGGCAGTTGGCGGAATTTTAGATATGATTCATCATGTAGAACAAGTAGCGCCTCTGCGACGTACAGTCACTCAACAAGAAGTAGGTAATACGGCGGCTTTCTTGTGCAGTGATTTATCCAGTGGTATTACTGGGCAAGTTCTGTATGTGGATGCAGGATATGAAATTATGGGAATGTAATAGTATCACTCAAGTCAAAAGTTAAAAGTAAAAAGGTGAACCACTACGTTGGACGGGTTTCTCGGCTTGTTCGCGCAGCGTCTCCGATTAGGAGAAGCAAGTGGTGAACCCGAAGGGTAAAAGAATTGTTTTTTACTTTTGCTTTTTTACTTTTGACTTCCTACTTCCTCATTAACTATGCAAATTAGCGATACCTCTAATAAAAATTCTGTTCTGCACCAAGTTTCATCAATTACACCTGCTCGTATTGCTTCTGTTCACCGTGTGACTGGTGAAACTGATGTGCAAGTAACTATTAATTTAGATGGCACAGGAAAATGCAACGCTGCAACTGGCGTTCCATTTTTAGACCACATGTTGCATCAAATTTCCTCTCACGGTTTGATTGATTTAGATGTCAAAGCCAAGGGAGATTGGGAAATTGATGATCAT
This sequence comes from Nostoc cycadae WK-1, assembly GCF_002897135.1. Classification (NCBI taxonomy): domain Bacteria; kingdom Bacillati; phylum Cyanobacteriota; class Cyanophyceae; order Nostocales; family Nostocaceae; genus Nostoc; species Nostoc cycadae. Next base: position 20,202 of record NZ_DF978433.1, read on the forward strand.
CATACTAATGAAGATGTGGGTATAACTTTAGGACAAGCTTTGCATCAAGCATTGGGTGATAGAAAAGGTATTGTCCGCTTTGGTAACTTTTTAGCACCATTAGATGAAGCTTTGATTCAAGTGGCGTTAGATTTTTCTGGACGACCTCACCTAAGTTACGGCTTACAAATTCCCACACAACGCGTGGGAACCTATGACACTCAGCTAGTGCGAGAATTTTTTGTGGCATTGGTGAATCATAGCCAAATGACACTGCACATTCGTCAGTTAGATGGGATTAATTCCCATCACATTATTGAAGCAACATTTAAAGCATTTGCTAGAGCTATGCGGATGGCAACTGAATTTGACCCACGTCGTGCTGGGACGATTCCTAGTTCTAAAGGTGTTTTATAAATTAGTCATTAGTCATTAGTCATTTGTATTTACAAATAACTAATGACATTGCTTTTTATCTATGCAATCAAGATTTTCTGAAGTCTAATTTTCTGCTGGAAGTTTTACTGTCGTGAAATATACTTCTGTTTGAGTGCCAAGAGTATCTAGACGATTACTGCCTGTATTCACAATGACAGTAGATGAACTAATTTTTGGTAATGGGTATAAATGAGAAAGATAAATTTTGTCATTGATACTTATTTTTCCCAGAGCAGTTGGTGTCAGCTTTTTGATTGACTCAACTTCTACATCGCCATTGCGATAACAAAGTCTGCCAAATGCCAAGGCTGTAGCTTGTTGAGGAACTTCAAGCAGATAAAAATAATCAGGACGTAACCATTCTTGCCAACTATCATCACCACCTTTACCAATATATTGAATCGATGATGAAGATATCTTTGACCAAGTTTGCGGTGAAAGTCCTCTAGGAAAAATAATTACTTTGATTTCGCCTATATCATCCAGAGAAACTTTTCTGATAAATGTTCCACTATGCCAATAAATTCCCAGATTATCGTAATTATTAGCTTGGATTTCCGTTAGAGGTTTAGCACTGCGGCAGAACTTAGCCCGTTTAGAATCTGGTGATTGAGAACCAATCCAAATAATTAGACAAATTACCGCTAAAAAAATTGGGGCAAAAATCTGGAAAACTCGATGAAATTTCATCGCTATTATCAGCACAGAGATGATTGCCTCTTTTATAGCCAGGTTAAGCAAAAATGGCTATAAATTTAGATTACCGTCCTCTAAGGAAAACACTGATACCAGTAAATTAAACTTGCGGCTATAACTTTGGTAGTTATCACTGAAGCATTATGAAATCTGTTGTAGATACTGCTGAAGCGCAACCGCAACCTACCGATGTTCCGCCAGTTGTTGCAACTTTTGATTTGCGAAAAGTTTACCGTAGTGGCTTTTGGCTGAATCAAAAAGTTGTATCTCTCAAAGGCTGTTCTTTGACGGTTTATCAGGGGGAAACTTTTGGGTTATTGGGGCCAAATGGTGCTGGTAAAACCACTTTATTAAAACTTTTGCTGGGAATTATCCGTCCGAGTGGGGGACGGGGATTATTGTTGGGTAAACCATTGGGCGATCGCCAAGTTAAGCAAAGTCTTGGCTATCTGCCAGAAAACCCTTATTTATATGATTATCTCACTGGCTGGGAATTTTTAGAGTTAGCGGCGGGACTGTTCCAAATTCCTCGTCGTATTCAGCGCGATCGCATTCCTCAACTTTTACAATTAGTTGGTCTACCTTTAGCTGATGCACGCAAAAAACAAATGCGTCGTTACTCTAAGGGAATGCTACAGCGTGTCGGTATGGCGCAGGCGTTAATTAACGACCCAGAACTGATATTTTTAGATGAACCGATGTCTGGTCTTGACCCCCTAGGACGTTATCAAATGCGCGAAATCATTTTAGGGTTAAAAGCCGCCGGGAAGACAATTTTCTTTAACAGTCATATTCTGAGTGAAGTTGAGCAAATTTGCGATCGCATTGCCATTCTCGCCAAAGGTGAGTTAATTTGCGCTGGTTCCCTCCATGAATTATTAGGTAGTACTAATGCTTACCAAGTAAAAGGTAACGGTGGCGATCAAGAAATTCTCCACAAATGGATACCTAATCTTGTATTTAACCATGATGGTTCTTGGCAGGGAACTTTACAAGCTGATTACTATGATTTTCTTGATAGTCTTCGCTTAATGGAAGCTAAAATCATTTCTTTGGATTTAGCGCGTCATTCTCTGGAAGACTTTTTTATTCAAAAGATTAAACAACAAAATACCTCTGTTTAGTAATTTTTGATATTCAATAACACATTTTAAATTTTCGATTTTAGATCCCCGACTTCTTTAAAAATTCGGGGATCTGAATCACTTACTTAGCTTGTAAATTACCATCACAACCTGTATTAATAAATGCTGAATACGCATCTGCGTAAGTTGAACTTTAAGCTAACTTTACCAAAAATTCAACTCTGATAAATAATTATGCTTCCGGAAAAGAGTATCCTTCAAGGAAAATAAGATTGTCGGGAAACGGGAATACTTAAGTATAGTCAAATTAAAATGTTTAGACAGTACTTTGCCGATCGTAGTCTCAGAGTCTAAGGTAAATATGTTTAACACAGGTTTATGGAAATTCCTCACCCAGCCAGTTATGGGTGTGGCTTTTTGTACAGCTATCAATTTTGCTGTGTCGCCCGTCAGCCTAGCTCAGGGACAACCAGTATTACCAGCTTCAAAACCAGTAATACCAACACCACAAACGCTACCGCCGAATCGAACACCAATTATTCCGCCACAACAGATATCACCAGCAACTGCACAGCAACTAGACACTAATTATACTTTAGGTGGAGGCGATCGCATCCGGGTTAATGTATTTGAAGTGCCGGAATACACAGGTGAATATCAAATTCCTCCCGGTGGAGCAATCACTTTACCTCTGATTGGCAGTGTTCCAGTTTTGGGGTTAACAACTGAACAAGCATCTGATGAAATTGCCAGAAGATACTCCCGTTATTTAAAACGCCCTTTAATTTCGGTCAATCTGTTATCACCGCGCCCCATTAATATCTTTGTTGCGGGAGAAGTTACAAGGCCTGGTTCTTATACTCTCAGCTTAAGTGGTGGCGCAGGGGATAATCCTGGCGTACAATACCCAACTGTTTTAGCAGCTTTAACCACAGCCCAGGGCGTGACCTTAGCAGCAGATGTCACTCAAGTACAAGTAAGGCGGAAAGTTGGACGCAGTGGTGAACAACTTGTGAGCCTTAACTTAAAAGAGGCTGTACAGACAGGTCAGATAGGTCAAGATATTACATTACGCGATGGTGACACTATCTTTGTACCGACTGCATCTAACTTCGACAAAACAGACGCGCGTAATTTAGCCGCCAGCAACTTTGCTGCTAGTCCCAGCACACCCCGGACTGTAGCCATTATTGGTGAAGTCAACCGTCCTGGCTCTTATCTTGTGACCACAGGTGGTGGCGGTGCAGAAGGGGGTGCAGGCGGTTTACCTACAGTCACCAGAGCAATTCAATTAGCAGGTGGAATCACCGGACAAGCTGACATTCGTAGTCTTAAACTCCGCCGTCCTACTAGAACTGGTGGTGAACAAAACATTGATGTTAATCTTTGGCAATTACTCCAGAGTGGTGATGTCAATCAAGACATTATTGTGCAAGACGGCGATACAATTGTGATCCCTACTGCTACTGATGTGACTGCCGCAGAAGCGACCCAACTAGCTAATACAACCTTGTCTCCAAACACCATTCAAGTGGGTGTTGTCGGTGAAGTTAAAAGACCAGGCGCTACGGAACTCAAGCCGAATAGTTCTTTAAACCAAGCCTTGCTGGCTGCTGGTGGGTTTGATAGCACCGCCAGCAGAGCCGCTGTAGATTTGGTACGGCTGAATCCTGATGGTTCTGTCACCAAACGCGTTGTCAAAGTCAATTTTGCTGATGGAATTAACGAGGCGACTAATCCTATTCTGCGAAATAACGATGTGGTTATAGTTAGTCGTAATGGTTTGGCTAAGACTGGTCAAACTTTAGGTGCGATCGCTGGCCCCTTTGGTGTGATTTTGAATGTGTTGAGACTTTTCACCGGATTTTAGTTGAGGATACAGCTAAAAATTGGGGACAATACTCCATGTTTATTCGTCCCCATAGCTGGTAATCTTTTGGTTCAAAGAAAATGGCAGCTTCTTTGCAGTTTCAACCAAGCAACAAACCTTGCAAGCGTTCGTTCTTGCAAGGTTTGTTATTTAGTTTGGGTCTGGTTTTAAGTTCGGGTGTAGCAATACCAGCTACTTTAGCCGCGGAAACAGTAACTATTCGGTTTGGCCCGTTTCAGCAATCTGTAGCGATCGCGGATATCGAAAAATTTGCTAAAACTGGAACACTGTCCAAAACTCTCCAAGCTTACGAATCTTTATTTACACCAGAATTACGCGGCTTACTCAATCGCCGAGTGCAAGTAGATCCAAAATTTGCCGACAAATTTGTCGATGAATTAACTCTTTTGCCACAAGGCAAACAATTGATTACATCCTTAACAGCAGCTATTCCCGGCAGTACAGTCGAAAGTTTGCAAGCAACGATGAGTATCGGTCTGCGGCAAGTCAATGGTTTGAGCGTTGTCAGTTTCCTCAAAGCCTACCCAACGGAAAATATTAGCCTAGACGCAACTCAGATATTACAAATTGCCACGGATTTTAACCCCAACAACTTACAAAACCAAGCCCTCGGCAGCATCCTCGCCAGAAATTTAGCAGTTAAAATTAATACACCCTTTCGGCCTAGTTTCGACCCCGCCGCCACAGGCCAAGCACCAGTACAACAGCAAACACTCACTTTACAAGACAAACAACGTCAACGCAGCATTCCGGTAGACATTTACTGGAGTCAAACAACAGACACCACAGCACCACTAGTAGTGATTTCCCACGGCTTTGGAGCTAACCGTCGATTTGCCATCTATTTAGCGCGTCATTTAGCTTCTCACGGCATCAGCGTAGCCGCTATTGAACATCCTGGGAGTAATGGTGTGGCAATTAGCAACGCTGCTAATCAAGGAGATTTAGCAAAATTACTCCCAGCTACAGAATTTATTGACCGACCCAAGGATGTGAGTTTTTTACTCAACGAACTGGCAATTCTCAACACTCAACCAGGACAACTGCAAGGAAAACTCAACACCGAGAAAGTGACTGTAATTGGTCATTCTTTGGGAGGTTATACCGCTTTAGCTTTGGTGGGTGGAGAAATTAATTTAGAGGAAGTGCGACAATTTTGCAAAACTTCTCTCAGATTGGTTGACCCCCTTGGTGATTGGTTGCAATGTGCAGCTACACCGTTAAAAGGGAAAAAATTCCAGTTGCAAGATGAGCGAGTTAAAAGTGCGATCACACTTAACCCCCTTACAGGTAAACTTTTTGGTAAACAGGGACTCTCGCGGATTAATAAGCCTGTGTTAATTTTGACCGCTACTGAAGATGCTTTAACTCCTGCCTTAACTCACCAAATTAGACCTTTTACTCAGTTACGAGGTAATAAATATTTATTAACTGCCATTGGTGCGACTCATTTAAGCATTCTTGACCCCACATATTCCACTGGTGAAGCTTCCCAAATTATTCCAGAAAAGCGCGGCGCAGAAACCCAACCCTTGCGTCAGCTAATTCGTGGTGTCAGTTTAGCTTTTGTCAAGCAACTCACACCAGAGGCTCAGACTTACCAACCATTTTTAACAGCGGCTTATGCTCAATCTTTATCTACTCCAGAATTACCCTTACGCCTGAATGCCGATTTACCTACAAATGTCAAACCTTGGCTGGATTTGGCAGTGAAGTGAGTCAATTTCTTGCCAGTATGTTATCAAGGTGCTTTAATAACGATCGCATTCTGCCAATCTTTCTTGTCTGCTTAAAACACAGCAACTATACAGATGCTGTGTTTGTGAGTGAGTGCATACAAAAGCACAAACTCTAGAGATTAGACTAAAAGGTAGGAGAAATACCATATCCTTAACAGTTAATTCTCCCAATTACTACATAGGAGCATCTATGGAGCCAATTATTGCTATAGTCTTAGCGCTTGTAGGCTATGCGTTAGGATCTGCCAAAATTATTAATGAAGGTAATGAAGCCTTAGTTGAACGCTTAGGACAAAGACACCGCACACTTAGACCAGGCTTAAACTTTATTGTGCCTTTTGTGGATCAGATTGTGATGGAAGATACCACCAGAGAGCAGATTTTAGACATTAAGCCTCAGAAAGTAATTACTAAAGATAACGTCTATTTGGAAGTTGATGGTGTTGTCACTTGGCAAATTAGCAGTATGGAAGACAGCTTTTATAAAGTTGAAGATATGCAGGTGGCTTTATCTAACTTAGTCACAGTTGAACTCCGTACTCACATTGCCGATAGAACATTATCGGAAACCACATCTGCCAGAAATCAAATGAACCAATCACTGTTGCAGATTGTGAATGAGACAAGTAAAAAATGGGGTGTGAAGATTATCCGTGTGGATATTCAAAGCATTACACCGCCAGAAAGTGTGCAGAAATCAATGGCCGAACAACAAGCGGCGGAAATTAAAAAACAAGCAGCAATTTTAGAAGCTGAAGGCGACAGACAAGCCGCTATTAAACGCGCCGAAGCTACAAAAGAATCAATCCGTATCCTTTCGGAAGCTATAACTTCTAAACCAGAAACACGGGATATTTTGCGGTATCTTGTGGCTCAAGAACATGTAGAAGCCAGTCAAAAACTTAGTGCTAGTAACAATGCCAAAATTGTCTTTCTCAACCAAGGCTTATCAGAAGGAGCATTAGATCAAATGTTGGGAGATACGGTAGGTACTGAAGGTAATGGGAATGGTCAAGGTTAAAAAAGTGCTGAGTGCTGAGTAAAAACACTAGTGTCTAGCCTCTAATCTCTTGATCTGAACAATGTATCAGCAACTAAAGAGACTTCGCGCATTTCTTTAACATCGTGAATTCGCAGAATATCAGCACCGTTGGCAATAGCAGCACAACAAGCCGCTGCTGTTCCCCAGGCGCGTGCTTTGGGATTTGGTTGATTGAGAATACGCCCAATAAAACTTTTACGCGATACCCCTACTAACATAGGGCAGTTTAATGATGTGAGCGATCGCAAGTTCCGCAAAAGCTGTAAATTTTGCTCATAGTTTTTAGCAAAACCAATTCCCGGATCAATAATAATTTTCTCTAGGTCAATACCTGCTTTAGTTGCTGCCGTAATTTGTCTTGTTAAAAAAGTTGTTATCTCCCCTAGCAAATCTTCATACTCTGTCATTTGTTGCATTGTCTGAGGTGTTCCGCGAATGTGCATCAACACTATTGGCACATTTAAACTAGCAACTGTCGGCAACATCTCGACATCAAATGTCCCGGCGGAAATATCATTAACAATATCGGCTCCAGCTTCGATTGCGGCTTTTGCTACATCTGCTCTAGTTGTATCTACAGAAATTGGCACTGTTATTTCCGAGCGTAGCGTCTGTACTATGGGGATAACTCGCTGTAATTCTTCATCTAGGGTAATTTGTTCTGCACCCGGTCGAGTTGATTGTCCACCCACATCAATCATGTCAGCACCAGCAGCTACCATTGCTTGTGCTTGAGCTAACGCCGCAGATTTACTATTAAAATCCCCCCCATCACTAAAGCTATCAGGTGTCACATTCAGCACACCCATTAAATAAGTGCGTTGTCCCCATGCAAAACAACGCCCGCGAATGATTAAGTTACCAGACATACGAAACTGATCTTAGCGGCCTTGTATGTTAACTACTTTTACAATCCAAAATTCAAAATTGGGATTCCCATTCCCTGGTAAAGCCAGGGAAAAGGCGTTACACATAAGACTACTGATAGTTGACAATTCGGGCAAAACTTTCAGGTTCTAGACTGGCTCCTCCCACAAGCACGCCGTCAATTTCTGGTTGAGCCATGATCTCATCAATATTATTAGGCTTGACTGAGCCGCCGTATTGAATCGAAACATTGGTGTTTTTTAATTGACTGCGAATTAAGCCAATAACTCGGTTAGCTTCTTTTGCTTCACAAGTATCACCAGTTCCAATTGCCCAAATTGGTTCATAGGCAATTACCAAATTATCTTGATCTACATTCACTAGGTCTTTGTCTAGCTGAGTAGTAATGAGTGATTCTGTTTGTCCTGCATCGCGTTGTTGTTTGGTTTCCCCTACACACAAAACTGGGGTTAGACCATGTTTTTGAGCAGCTTTCAGACGCAGATTAACTGTCTCGTCTGTTTCGCCAAAAAATTGCCTTCGTTCGCTATGACCGACAATTACATAACGGACACCAATTTCTGTGAGCATCTGGGCGGCAATTTCACCAGTGTAAGCTCCAGAATCTTCCCAATGAACATTTTGCGCTCCCAGTTGTACACGGCTGCCATGCAAACTTTGAGACAAAATGTTTAAATCGGTGAAAGGAGGACACAATAATACTTCTCGCTCTTCAGGCGTTTCGTCTAAATGAGGCAGAAACCCTCGCAAGAAATCTTGAGTCTCTGCCTGGGTTTTAAACATTTTCCAGTTACCGGCAATAACAATTTTCCGCACAGGTGATGTAGTCAAATTCCTAACGCTAATAGATGCAATTTTCACTCTACTACTTTTTATGACACTCCAAGCCCATCAAGAGATGAAAGAGCGATCGCGGAGTGAGTTATCTTTTCATTAGTGCCAGTCTATGAAGACAATTTCCCTCATATTCTGTAAAAATAACTAGGATAAAAATGAGGTAAATCAAAAATCTCCGATTATCATGCCTTCTAAATTGCCAGAACCAGACCAAAGCAACTCGCCTAACTGGGAGGAAGAACTAGATAGTGCTATTTTTAGCTTTGAAGACATTCAAGCGGAACTGAATTATAAACAAGCGCAAACAGCACTGCGAAACTTGGTAGCTAATCTTGACTTGACACCACGAGAAAAAGCAGGGTTAGAAACCGAACTGGCTGATTTAGAAATTATGTTGGCAAAGTTAGACCGGATGGTTGTGCAGATTGCTGCTTTTGGGATGGTAGGACGGGGTAAATCATCTCTGTTGAATGCTTTGGTGGGACAACCTGTATTTGAAACTGGCCCTTTACATGGTGTGACTCGCGCCGCACAGCGGGTTAATTGGAGTATTCACGAAGAACTAATTGGTACGACAGAACGAGCTTTGCGAGTCACTTTACCGAGTGTGGGTCAATCTCAGGTAGAACTCATTGATACGCCTGGGTTGGATGAAATTGATGGTGAAACTCGTACAGCTTTGGCGGAACAAATCGCTAAACAAGCCGATTTGATTTTGTTTGTGATTTCGGGAGACATGACTAAAATCGAACACCAAGCCCTTTCGCAATTGCGGGAAGCTGGGAAACCGATAATTTTGGTGTTCAACAAAGTAGACCAATATCCCGCAGCAGACCGCCTGGCAATTTATGAAAAAATTCGAGATGAAAGGGTCAAGGAATTACTCACGCCTTTAGAAATCGTCATGTCAGCCGCCTCACCATTGCTTAAGACAGCGGTAATTCGCCCTGATGGTAGTAGAGGCTTGCAGATGCGGACTGGGAATGCCCAAGTAGAAGAATTGAAGCTGAAAATATTAGAGATTTTGCAGCGTGAGGGAAAAGCTTTAGTCGCCCTTAATTCAATGTTGTATGCAGATACAGTCAATGAGCAACTGGTACAACGCAAACTCTTGATTCGCGAACAGAACGCCAATCAGTTGATTTGGAAAGCTGTGATGGCTAAAGCACTGGCGATCGCCCTCAATCCGGTTACAGTAGTAGATATACTGAGTAGCATAGTGATTGATATTGCTTTAATTTTAGGTTTATCCAAACTCTACGCTATGCCGATGACCGAAGCTGGTGCTGTTAGATTACTGCAAAAAATTGCCCTGAGTATGGGCGGTATTGGTGTCAGTGAATTACTCGCCAACTTGGGTTTAAGTGGTTTGAAAACCCTACTTGGCATTTCTGCACCAGTTACAGCAGGTGCTACCCTTGCGCCTTATGTAACAGTTGCATTGACCCAAGCTGGTGTAGCTGGTGTATCTTCTTACGGCATTGGTCAAGTTACTAAAGCTTATTTAGCCAATGGCGCAACTTGGGGGCCAGAAGGGCCAAAAGCAGTCATCAGTAAAATTTTGGCTAACCTAGATGAAGCCTCTATTCTCAACCGCATTAAAGATGAGTTGCAATTGAAGTTGAAAGTATAGCAGAAGGCAGCTATGCTGGAGGAAAAGTCTTACTATTTCTGGCATTCAAGTTTTCAAGTTGTCCTAACATATCTGACTACCGCTATACATAGCAAAATCAGTCCTGATCGAATTAAACAAACTTCGCGCTACTTTGCGTTGAAATTTTAACCATCAATTCCCCACAAATTGACGAAATCAGGTGGATATTGCCCACCCTAAAGTTATTGAGTTTAATTCAAAGGTTCAATAATAGTTCGCAAACCATTGCTGGTGAGATTTTTTAACATTTCATCAGCGTTAGAGCGATTACTAAATACGCCTGCTTGCATAACTTTACGCCCTTGCCAGATGGTAGAAAATGCACCTGGGGCAACATATCGCACTAATTCCTGTTCTTGTTCGTTTGCTACTTCGACAATGACGCGGTAACGTATGCCACTGACAGGTTGTAAATAACTTTGAGTGTAAGCAGTTGTATCTGTTTGAGGAACTGGGACTTTTCGCAGGTTACGCGTATCGCCAAGGGGAACATTGCCGTTGGGAACTGGTAAAAGGGCTGCGCTACCTGGAGAAGTCAAGGCTGATGCTTGACCTCGACTGGGTAATGTTGTAGTTGGTGTTTGTATAGAGTCGGGTGCAGCAAATTCAATGGTGTTAGGTTCAATCTGGACGTAATTGAACTGTAGGGATGATGGTTGCTGGACTGGTAGGGTTGTAATTTTAGCTGTGGGAGTAACTTGAGTGTTGGTTGATGGTTGTTGTCCAACTAAGCTGCTGGGTATCGGGAAGCCGCCAGGGGGAGGAGTTAATTTTTGTTGTGGAGATTTCTTGGGCGTAATGGGTTTTGTCGGTAATGTAGCGACAGGATTAGGTGTGGGAGAAACTTCGGTGGCAGAAAAGCTAATTTCTTGATTAGTAGGGATTGCCGAGATAACTGTGTTTGGTGTAGTTGGTGGAGGGTTATCAGTAATAGCAGCAGTTTGAGCGTTAAAATCTACTTTACCTGCGATGCGGTTATCAATTAAAGTATTGCCTGTAGCTGCGATCGCTTCTTTGGCAGCACTAGCGTTAATATCATAGCGAGTATTATTGCGAAATTCGTTACCACCAGCTTCTGTAATAGTACCTAAATCTGGCATCGCTTGGGCGATCGCCACTAAACCATCTTCTTGACTACCTGCAATTAAATTATTGCGAACAATGGGACGCGCCTTTCCTTGGACTAAAATTCCCGAACGATTGTTCTGAATTTGATTACCTATAACTACAGGTGCGGCATTTTGGGTGATATTGACCCCATAACCTGTTTCTTGAAAAATATTTTCCTGTACCTTAGCCTGAGAACTACCACTGAGGGTAATACCGTTGGCTCCATTGCGATAAAAATAATTTTTACTAATTGTCGGTGTGCCATTACCACTGACAGCCACACCATCTTGGGTATTTCCTGTAAATGTATTGTCGGAAATGACGGGGTTGCTTGATTCAATCCACAAACCATAACCGCGGGGATTAGCATTGGTGACAGTCACCCCCGTTAACTCTGCTTGGTTTGCAGCCACAATCGTCACATTCTGCCCACCATAACTACGACTTAGATATGTACCACCACCTTGAATCGTAATTCCGCTGCCTTTGTTACTTGCATCACCTTGAATGGTAATTCCAGAGCGTAGTATTAAGGGGAACATCTCTCCAGTTTCGGCACTGTAATTACCAGGAGCCAGCATAATTACTGTATTGCCTGAAGAAACTCGTATTGCTTGAGTAATAGTTTTGAAAGGAGTGCGATCGCTCCCATTGCCTGTAGTGTCATCCCCGATACTTGGGTTGACAAATAGGACATTAACCTGAGAAAGTTTTCTTTCACCAAGGGGCATCTGATCTGGTATAGATGGCATCTGAGCAACGGCGCTACTGTTGATTTCCAGCAAAGTTAGGGTTGCCAATCCCATACGAAACATAAATGAATAACCAAAAGCTATAGGTATAGCTAAGTCTAGAGATGGATGCGGTTGATTAAGGATTACTCGCTTAAGCGCTAGTCTAAGATATTGACCAGACACATTAGGGGAAGCCATTTTTACAATACTCCTGAGAAATAACAATAAAGTCTTATACCCTTAGACAGTATTATGTCGATAATGTTACCCACAATATTGACCGATTGGCTATTTTGAAGACAAAGTAATTAATGAAGAGATTATCAAAGGTGAAAGGTAAAGGCTGAAAGATGAAATTACCCTCCGGGAAGCTACCCAAGGGGTTTCTACATACTTCATACTTCACACTTCATACTTTTATGTTCTTCAGACCTCTTGCTTAGTAAATTAACGATGCTAAAAATATTGCATATATGAAAGAGGCTGACTATTATGAAAGCACTAATGGAGTTGTGGTAATGGTCGAGCCGTATAGCCAAAAAGAGCAAATACAGCAAGTTGTTTACCGCATATTAGATGCTAATTTAGACCGCACTCGTGAAGGCTTACGCATCATTGAGGAGTGGTGTCGTTTTGGGTTGAATAATGTCCAGTTAGCAGGGGAATGCAAATACCTGCGACAAGAGTTAGCTAAATGGCATACGGCGGAAATCCGGGCGGCGCGAGATACAGTAGGAGATATCGGTACTGAATTATCCCATCCGCAAGAAGAACAACGTTCTGGGATTAAGTCGTTGTTGCAAGCTAACTTTTGCCGTGTCCAAGAAGCATTGCGAGTATTGGAAGAATACGGTAAGCTGCATAACTTAAACATGGGCAAAGCTTTTAAGCAGATGCGCTATCGGGTTTACACCCTAGAAAGCAATTTGATGGGTTATCAGCGTCATCAATTATTGTGGCGATCGCATTTATATTTAGTCACATCCCCATCAGATACTTTGTTAGCCACCGTGGAATCTGCACTCAAAGGCGGATTAACCTTATTACAGTATCGGGATAAAAACGCCGATGACACTGTACGGCTAGAACAAGCCACTAAACTCCGGCAACTATGTCATGCTTACGGCGCTTTGTTTATTATGAACGATCGCGTAGACTTAGCTTTAGCTATAGATGCCGATGGCGTACATCTGGGACAACAGGATATGCCAATCGCTATGGCGCGACAATTATTGGGGCCACAGAAGATAATTGGTCGTTCCACCACTAATTCTGAAGAAATGCAAAAAGCCATTACCGACGGTGCAGATTATATCGGTGTCGGCCCGATTTATGAAACTCCCACGAAAGCAGGTAAGGCCGCAGCCGGCTTAGAATATGTCCGGTACGCTGCTCAAAATAGTCCCATACCTTGGTTTGCCATTGGCGGCATTGATGCCAATAATATCAATGATGTCATTGATGCGGGAGCCGAAAGGGTGGCGGTGGTGCGATCGCTCATGCAAGCGGAACAGCCTACTTTAGTTACCCAATACTTGCTATCTCAGCTAAATCGAGTCAAACCACAACAAGAAAGCATTCAAAATTGAGTGGGGAGTCAATGGTCATTAGTCAATGGTCATTTGTTAAAAGGCAGGAGAACAATACTTCATACTTGATTTTATGTCCGAGCAAATTACCCTTCAGGTAAATGGAGAAACCCGCGTTTGTTCCTCTCCATCGTTGTTACCTGATTTATTACAGCAGTTGGGTTTCAACCCGCGCTTGGTGGCGGTGGAGTATAACGGGGAAATTTTACATCGCCAATTTTGGTCACAAACTATAGTACAGCCAGGCGATCGCTTGGAAGTTGTCACCATTGTTGGCGGTGGTTAATTTTCTTGATAAAGCATCCGGTGAAGAGTTTTGCGCCTTGCTAATTCTTTACCCTTGCGACCAAGTTGTTCGCGCAATTGCTGGTCTTGACACAAGCGTTTAAAGGCTTGAAAAACTTCATAGCCAGATTTAGGGTTAACTAATAGACCGTTCTCTTCGTGACTTACGATCTCAGTTACAGAACCTAAACGCGAAGCAATTACAGGCTTACCAAAGTAACTTGCTTCTAAATATGTCACACCAAAACCATCAATAAATCTCGCTTTGGGATCATGCAAAGTTAGCATGGCAAAGATATCACAAGCCGCATAGTAACCTGCTAACTCGTTGTCAGGTACTTGTCCAGCAAAGTGTACCTGCTGGTCTACGCGCAAACGTTGCGCTAGAGTTTTCAGTTGTGACTCACAAGCACCTTGACCACAGAGTATGTAGTGAACGTCTATCCCAATAGTTAGCAATAATGGCAGATTCTCAATCACCCGTTCAAAGCTTTTATGTTTTACCAGTTGTCCAACTGAAAGAATGACAATTGCTGTTGGGGGAATATTGTAAGTTTGACGCACTTTCATGCGTAAATCATCAAGATTGCTGTGGTTTGTCCCGACACTAAATTTCTCAGGTCTAACTACAGGATGAATTACATGGGTAGGAGTTTGCAGGCGGAACGCGTTTCTGAGGTAATCTCTGGTAAAGGCGCTGTTACAAACAATTCCTGTGGCGCGTGACAATGTTAATTTAAACAGCGATCGCCACACTGGGTTGCCTAAAACAGTGCGAATATCATGACCATGCAAATAAATAAAAAAGCGGATAGGTAACAGATAGCTTAATAATAATAGGGAAGGAAATTCGTAAGTGTGTCCCCATTCTATATAACGATAGTGATAACGAAAATAGAGTTTAATTGCGAATACAAATGACCAAACTAGATTTATCAAAGGGTTGAGAATATTTCCCCAAAATCCTCCTAGCCAGTATTGTGAGCTTGGCCAGCGATAAATAGGAAACTGTTGAGTCTCATCAAATTTTTTATCCCCTGCACAACTAGCAGTTAAAACAATAATTCGTTCGGGATCTTGAAGACAACGATTGTAGAGATATTCACTAATAACTGCTTCTTTTGGTAAGAATAGACGAGATATAACTAAAATATCGGGACATGATGTTTTTTCTCTAATGTTTGTTGTGAGTTGAGAAATATGTTCCATGTTAACTTTGGTAACTTTAAGTAAAAAAGTTTGTGATTTTGCATACTAAAGTTAAGTAAAAAAGCCGCTTATTTAAGTTAGCTCTAACCGATGATATTCCCCAACTCCTAAGCGCTCTTGCTTTTTAAGATTAATGTCAGCCAGATTTATCCTCATTCTGAATATCTCAGCACAATTGATTGCTTAACAGCAGTTATAATCACCAATAACTTACTGAAGTTGAACAAGGTGAAAACCACTACTGTAAGTTGTTTTGGTAACAAATTTGCTTTGATAATTCTGCTTAAGCTTGTTGTTATTTCCACTATATGTGGAATCTCAATTTATTTCTATCTTGCCATTGGGTAAATTATGAGTTATGTGTCTAATTTTCCCTTTAAGTATATTTTAGCTAAACGAGATTGGAAGAAACGCAGTATCATCTACTTGTAGCAGTTTGTACTTGACAATTTTGGTATTCTGTAACCTAATGTTTGCTGATTTATCGTTGAGCTAAATTTAAAATTTGGATGGACATCAACGTTAAATAGCTATAATTTTTGTCAAAGTGGTGTTTACAAACTTTAATTAAATTAGACTTATACAAGATATTGGCATTCCAAATTACCACTCTCTCGTTCCAGGCTGTGAGAAACATTATTCTCAATTCTGTTGGTTTTGAGTGAATGTATTAACAAGCCTTAAAAAATATTTTAAAACATTAAAAATAGAGATTGGCTTGTTATTTGTGTGAAGTGTTTGTTAATTATAGATTTTGGTAACAATTGACTCTATTTAGACAATTTCTCTTCAGGCAATAGCCAAAAAAATTGCTCCCAGAAGCTACAGAAAGTCAGAAAAATCTATGCTATGTGATAGTTTAGCTGAGATTATCGCTGATAATGAGCCAAAATGCCACAGAGTTTTTCAATCACAACTATAGATATTTAGCCAGTGAACCTGACTGTTGATGGTGAGGGAATAAGTATAGTCTTCGTTACAAATAATTCAATTAAAAATCTGTGCGATCGCAGTAATTTGTCTTAACTTGAGCATGACAATCCTGCCGTCCACCTTTAGCCTGATTTGACGGCAATTATTAATTGATCCCAAAGTTCCTACTATCCAGCATAAGTTCCAAGGTACGGTAATCTACTACAGAAATCCCCCCTCCGTCTGCTGTGTACCTGGGATAAGTCGCGGTAAATTGAAGATGTAGCAACAGTTAATGATGTTACAAAAAGCTACTGCCAATTAAATACTCGCTTACTAGTCGCGGGCTGGCATCAGCTACATACCGCAAAAATCCTACCAGCTTAGGATGCAATATCAGCAATAAAATTTTTCAAGCGACTGTGTTATGCGTAAAAAAATACAACAAACCATCAAACCGCTGTTAAAAACGTTCTTTGTCCTCAGCCTAGTTTTAGCTTTAGCACTAGGTCATGCTGACGGCGCATTAGCTGCCCGCAGTGGCGGTCGTATTGGCGGCGGTTCTTTTAGAATGCCTTCTAGCGGCCGTACCTATACACCGCGTACTTACGCACCTCCTGGTGGTGGTGGATACTATCCTGGTGGTGGATTTGGCTTTCCTTTCCTACTACCTTTGTGGGGTTTTGGTGGGGGATTTGGCGGTCTGTTTTCGATTTTAATTTTTATTGCGATCGCTAACTTTCTTGTCCAAAGTTTCCGCCGTTCTAACAGTGACGGAATAGAAGACGTTGGTTATAACAGCAACCCCAATGTTTCTGTAACTCGTTTGCAAGTTGGTTTGTTAGCTCAAGCCCGTGATTTGCAACCAGAACTCAACAAAATTGCTGAAATTGCTGATACCAACTCACCCGAAGGTAGAGCCGCAGTACTGCAAGAAACTAGTCTCGCTTTACTCCGCCATCCAGAATATTGGGTATATGCAGGCGGTGGTACACAACAAGCTAAGTTAAGCTCTGCTGAAAGTCAGTTCAACCGTTTAGCATTAGCAGAACGCAGCAAATTTAGCGAAGAAACCCTTTCTAACGTCAATAACCAACTTAAAGCGGCTCTTGCTAAAGAAGCTTTACCTGCTAGTAGTGAACTGGACAACCCAACGAAGCTAATTAGTGAAGGCCCCGGAGAATACATTATCGTTACCTTGTTGGCGGCCACTTTAGGTAAATTAGAAACTCCCGCTATCAACTCTACAGAAAGCTTGCGTCAAGCTTTGCGGCAAATTGGTAGTATTCCAGGTGAGCAACTGTTAGCTATTGAAGTTTTGTGGACTCCTCAAGCTGAAGGTGATACCTTAACTTCCGATGATTTGTTAGCAGAGTATCCTGATTTGACACTTGTGTAACACAATCACAATAATTGCATTTTAAAACCCGCCCAAGATGGTGATCCATGCCTGCAAGCGGGTTTTTCAATTGGTGAATTTAGCTCTTACTTTTAAAAGAATCCAACCACTCTTTAACTTGTTCGCGGGCAATATCGCGGCCGCCCAGACCAAAAGCCAGAGCAATAGCCACAGCGATCGCACCTAGCAATAAACCAAATGCTAAATTGACAATATCGCTGGCAACACCAATTTGTTGTAATGCCATTGCCGAAACTAAAGTAATAACGGAAATTCTCGCTACTTGAGCTAAGATTTTAGCTTGGCGATCGCCGGAACTGCTAATCAAACTAAAAGCTAGATTTGCCAGAAATAATCCGACGGCAAACACAATTAATCCCGATAAAATCCGCCCCAAAATAATTAAAATGCCAGTTACCAATGTTGTCAGGGCAGGAATATTTAAAATATTCACGGCTGCCACTGTGGCAAATAGCATAATGCCGACTAAAGTAATAATGCCAGCAATTTCTGAGGGTGTGCGGAGTGGTGCTAGTGGTTGTGTTTCGGTATAGACTTCTTGCCTAGCAGGTGATGGCAAACCAAGCACCGCAAAAATATTGTTAAAGCCTAAACTAGTCAAAATACTAGTAACTAAATCTCCAACAAAGCGCCCAACAAAAAAGGCAATAATTAAAATTGCTGCGGCTGTAAAAATAGCTGGCAAACTATTTAAAATCTGTTGCAGCATGGTAATTGCTGGTACAGATATCGCCTCAATTTTTAAAGCATTCAAGGCGGCGATCGCCACAGGAATCAAAATTAAAACATAGACAATTGTGCCGATAATTGTCGATAAAGACTGTGCGCCCATTGCTGAGGAAAGCCCAAACCGACTACCTAAATAATCTACGCCAGTTGTGGCTAAAAGATTAGTCACAATCCGTCGGACAATATTAGCTAAAAACCATCCCAATACCGCAATTAAAATTGCTGCCAAAATATTGGGGAGAATTGAGAGAATTTCGGTAATCAGTGCTTGTACTGGTAAAAGAGCTTGCCGCAGTCCCAGAGTATCGAGAACTGGGGCAAGAAATAGTAAAAAGATAAACCAATATAAAGCACTGGCGATCGTCTCACTCAAAGAAATGCGATCGAGACTAATACTATCTTCGGGCGAGTCTTGATTTAAACGCTCATCTAGCTTGAATGCTTGCAATCCCCGCAAAGTAACAATTTTGACAATACTGGCTAAAACCCAAGCAACTCCTAACAGAATTCCTGCACCTACCACTTTTGGCAAAAAGCCAATCAGTTGATCAAGAAAACTATTGAGTGGTCGAGAAGCTACCTCTAGTCCTAGTGCTTGTAAGACAGCCACTACTGTTAGTAAGATAATGCTCCAAAAGACCAAACTAGAGATTAACTTCTCTACCTGGGGAACATCTCTGCGTCCCGTCACCCCTGCTGCAATACGATTATCAATGTTCGTGCGATTCAAGATACCGCGCGTCACTGCGGCAATGCTGGCAGCAATCAGTAAACCTACTAACAGAATTGCCACTGCCCCTAGCAATCTTGGTGTATACAGAATTACTTGTTGTCCAATTCCTTGGAGTTCTGCAATTCCTTGGTTTACACTCGGTTGATCTAGTGGCAGATTGGGCGATTGTCCTAAAAATTGCTGTCCCTTTATCGACAAACCCATGTCTATCAACCGGGATATCCCTGGCCAAGTTGTGTTCATGGTTTTTTGGAATTTAGCTTATGTGTTCGTTAAAAATACTTGTCAACTCAGTAGAGTAGATTTGATGATGCAAAATTACACTCTAGTAAGTTTACGCGGATTTTGCGTAACAATTTACCAGTAAATATATATAGGCAATTAATAGATAGGCTAATTTGTTACAAATAAAAAAATATTTTGTATTTTCAATGGGATTTTGCTTGAGTAAGAACAGGTTTTTTGTCACATAAATGTAGCTTGCAGACAACAGCCAATTTTAAGTTAATCTAAGGGCAGCAACAGGATTACTAATTGGCATGACCCAAGTTTTTGAACAATCAATTCAAATTAATGCCACAGCAGCGGTTGTCGAGCGCTGTATTACGGATTTAGCGCTGATGTCTCGCTGGCTGAATCCTGTGCTACGCTGCGAACCAGTGGGTGAGATTTGGAGTACGGATATAGGTAGTGAAAGTCGCTTTATAATTCAAATTCCCCTAGTTAAACCAACTTTGAAAAGCATTGTGGTAGAACGACAACCGGGTTTAGTGGTTTGGGAATTTCAAGGATTTTTTCAAGGACGCGATCGCTGGGAATGTCAACCAGTAGAAAAGGGAACGCGCTTAGTCAATCGTTTCGAGTTCACTATTCCTAACCCCCTCGTTAGTTGGGGATTCAACAATTTTGCTGCATCTTGGACAAAGGAAGATATGCAAGCCCAACTGCGTCGCCTCAAACGCGTTGCGGAAGAAGTGCAAATTAGTCAGTAGATACTCTCTGTGTTTACGTACGGGTGTGATTACAAGTCTTTGTTTATTCTTAATCATCTCCGTATTCTCTCATTTGCTAATTACGCAAATGCGCTGATATTCAAATTGGCCATCTTCATAAATTCAGCAAAATCACGGTTACGTTGAATTGGGGTTCTGATCAAAACTGCCAATATCCAGTTTATTAGGGTGCAACTTATGACTAGCCCTGCGATGAGATTTATTAGAGTCAATCTGGAAATGGCAAAAGAAGTAGCTCATAAATGGGAGCAAGCTTCTTACAGTCAAACCAGTGCTTACTGTTTGGATATTTTAAATGAACTAGGATTTCCTAGTGCTGAACTACCTGTTAACTTGCAAACTCGTGAAGAACAGTTAAATTTCATCGCAGGCTTTGCTTCTTATGCTTTTGGGGAGGTGCAAAATGTCCAAGGCGCTAATTGAAGACATTTTTAATGAACCAGAATGGGCAGAAGAAACTGCTATTCCTGCAACAGATGGGGAATTATTAATGCTAACAGAAAGAATTTCTAGCTTTGAAATTCCCATTCAGGTTTTTTTGCAAGCTGTAGCGATCGCGGCTTACGATTGTGCAGCAGCTTTTCGTTACGCTGATAATTATTTAATCAGTCATCAAAAGAATAAGCGGAAGAATTTACGTGTTTTCAGGTCTTTGCGTAATTTTGAAAATAATTGAACTCATACATACCCAAATCTTGCCCCTCTCTGCGTCGGAGAGGGGTTAGAGGAGAGGTGATTTCTGAATTCTCAATAGTTTTTTTGTAATCATAATCTACTCAGTCAAAGTGAATAGTCTTCTTGTATATTCTTCTAATCAAAAGGAGTCAGAAAAATATTCTGGCTCCTTCATTGTTCGTATTTCGTAAGTATATTGAGTCTGTTTAGCATTTCCAGTTTGACCTGATGCCGATATAAATTAATTTATTCTCTACTTGGCATTTCAGCTTCATGAATTGCTTGCTCTAAAAAAATCTTCGCATCATCTATCTGCCCAGATTCTATGCAGGCATGAACAATTTTGCACCATTCTATTAAACCTGTCAGCTTTTTTGTCCGATTTTCAGGAATCCATGATTTAGAAATTGTGGAGTTAAGACGGAAATTCTGCATTTTAATAGCTCCTAAAAAATTTACGTGTATCTCCATATTTCACCCACTATTCTATTTATTTACTTACACCTGAGATAGAAATATAGAAATACTTAAGGCTTTCTTAAGTATTTCACTGATCGCAATTTTGAAATAGCGATCGCTTTTCTTTTTAACTTGAATAAGCAGATCAATACTTCTGCAAATCAATACGTTAATTTACTAATGCTGGGAAAATTCAAAATTAAAGCAATAAAAGCAAAAATTGATGAGATTTATGGCATTAATCATAATTATTTGTGAATTTCTGCCAGATTTTTGCTGAATTTCTGGGTGATGGAAGATAACAGAGATGGGGATCGCACTTCTATTTGAGATCAGAACGCGAAACATAGCTATATTATCTGCTAGTTATCGCGATCGCCTAACTTTTCCCAAGACCACAAATATTTAAACCCCTCTCCAATATGGAAAGGGGTTAAGTTAATCAAATTCACTGCTCAAGAAGCAACAAAGCTTCTGATGGCGCAAAAATTAGAATTCACCAGCTAAGGCAGAAACGCACCTTTCGCACAATAAAGGATGCTTTGCTGATTCTCCCACATGAGTTGAGTAGTTCCAGCAGCGATCGCATTTTTCACCCTCTGCATTCACTACCCCAATTCCCCAATTATCAGACTGCAAGTTATATTTCACATCTTGCAATTTCTCAGGCGAATCTAATAACTCTACCTGAGAAGTGAGGAATAAATAGCGCAGTTCATCGATACCGTTACCGCTAACAGGATTTAAAGTTGCAATGGTAGTGCGAGATTTTTCATCCTTGACGTAAATCAAAGCTTTAGCTTCTAGGGAAGAACCAATCATTTTTTCTATCCTAGCTTGTTCTAAAACCTTGTTTACATCAGTACGCAACTGGCGTAATTGTTGCCAAGATTCTGCCAACTCTGGATTATGCCATTTATCCTCTACCTGCACCCAACCAGCTTCAAACACTGATTTGTAAGGTGTTTTATAAGGTAGATATTGCCAGATATCTTCGGCAGTGTGGCAGAGAACAGGTGCGATCGCTCGTGCTAAATTTTCTAAAGCAATGTGTATCACTGTCTGACAACTGCGACGGCGGAAAGCATTGGGCGCACTGATATATAGCCTATCTTTGGCGATATCTAAATAGAAGTTAGATAAATCCACCACACAGAAATTTTGCACAGTTTGGAAGAAACGGAAGAATTGGAAACTTTCAAACGCTTCCGTTACTTCTTGAAACACCTCACGAATGCGGTGCAACATATATTTATCTAACTGGGGCAAATCCTCAAAGGGAATTGCATCTTTTTCTGGGTCAAAATCGTGCAAGCTACCCAACAAGAACCGCGCTGTATTGCGAATCTTCCCGCGTACATCGTTTAGTTGCTTGATGATATTTTTCCCAATGCGGACATCACCAGAATAGTCTACTGATGATACCCACAATCTCAATACATCTGCACCATAAGCTGGGTCTGATTTTTGATTTTTCCCGCCTTCAATGATTGCATTGGGGTCAACCACATTTCCTTCTGATTTGCTCATTTTACGCCCCTGCTCATCCAAAGCAAAGCCGTGAGTTAATACAGTTTTATAAGGTGCAATGTCATTTACCGCTACACTAGTCAGCAAACTTGACTGGAACCAACCGCGATGTTGGTCGGAACCTTCCAAGTAAATATCGGCGGGGTAGCGTAACTCTGGACGTTGCTTAACAACAGCCGCCCAAGATGAACCAGAATCAAACCATACATCCATTGTGTCTGTACCTTTGCGGTAAGACTTGCCATTGTTGCGATAGGACTCTGGTAATAATTCCTCTACAGACAATTCCCACCAAGCATCAGAACCTTTCTCGGCAATGATAGCTTGAACGTGGTTGATAGTTTCCTCATTTAACAGAGGTTCGTTCGTTTCCTGATCATAAAATACGGGAATTGGCACACCCCAAGCACGCTGACGAGAGATACACCAATCAGAACGTTCCGCCACCATTGGCGTGATGCGATTTTCACCTTGGGCTGGAATCCATTTTACCGATGCGATCGCCTTCAGTGCCTCTTCCCTAAATCCTTCCACCGAAGCAAACCACTGTTCCGTCGCCCGGAAAATCGTTGGTTTCTTCGTCCGCCAGTCATAAGGATACTTGTGTTGGTAAGGTTCTTCCTTCAACAGCGAACCCGCCGCCGTCAGCGCATCAATGACCGCCTGATTTCCATCACCCAGCACATTCAACCCAGCAAACTGTCCCGCTTCCTCAGTAAAGTTGCCGTTATCATCCACTGGCGCAAGAATAGGCAAACCGTAACGCTGACCAACAATGTAGTCTTCTTGACCGTGACCAGGGGCAGTATGTACCAACCCAGTACCCGACTCAGTAGTGATGTAATCACCACCAACTACAACCGGGCTTTCGCGGTCATATAAAGGATGACGGTAAGTAGTATGTTCTAACTCCTTACCTTTAAAAGTCGCCTTCACCGTTAACTGGGCCGAGATAGTCGCCGCCAAACGTTCCACCAAATCAGCCGCCACAATAAGGTATTTAAAATTACTTTGAGCGTCTGGGCGCGAAACTTCCACCACCGCGTAATTCAAATCTCCATTCACTGCCACCGCCAAGTTACCGGGAATTGTCCAAGGCGTAGTAGTCCAGACAGCCACACCCAACTCTGACTGATACTCTCCCAACACTGATTTTGCCGCCTCCGCCAAACCAGTAACAGGGAACGCAGCATAGATACTCCGCGAAGTGTGACCTTCAGGATATTCCAACTCCGCCTCAGCCAAAGCCGTTTTAGAACTGGGACTCCAGTGAACCGGCTTCAACCCGCGATAGATGTATCCTTTTAACACCATCTGACCAAATACACCAATCTGCGCCGCTTCATATTCCGGCTTCAGCGTTAAATATGGGTTATCCCAGTCACCCCAAACACCGTAGCGTTTGAAACTTTGACGTTGGTCATCTACCGTTGTTAAAGCAAACTCTTTAGCTTTTTGGCGCAATTGCAAAGGCGTTAAACTTTGCCGTTCTGCCGACTTGAGATTTTGCAAAACTTTCAGTTCAATGGGTAAGCCGTGGCAGTCCCAACCAGGCACATAACGAACCTTTCGCCCTTGTAACAAATGGTAGCGATTAATAATATCTTTGAGAATTTTATTTAAGGCATGACCAATATGCAGAGAGCCATTTGCGTAGGGAGGGCCATCGTGCAGTATAAATAATTCGCCTGGATTTTCTTGCGACAGGCGTTCAAAAATTTGATTATCTGCCCAAAACTTTTGAATTTCGGGTTCACGCTTGATGGCGTTAGCCCGCATATCAAAATTAGTTTTAGGTAGATTTACAGTGTCTTTGTAACTTCCAGTTTCCGTCACAGCTTCATGCCTAAGAATATATGTGCAGGTTTTATCAATTATAGAAGATGGCAGGAAGTCTAAAATTACCTCTTTTGCTCACTCGCAGAGATTTTGGTAATTATTAGCACTTTAAATATGAGAAATTGAAAAAGTACGGATTCCATTTCACAGAAATTAATTATTAGATTAGCTTTAGTTAATATGCTTTCTAATGTTGTAATAGCTAAAATCTATACATCTTACTTCAATATTTGCATTGCCAGATGACATCTCCCGTACCTTACTACATATCGCGTAAGCAAGCGCAAGACTTTCTCACTAAATTTACAAAAGCACTGGAATCTCCAGACTCTAACCCACTACTATTTCAAATTTATGGGTTTGGGGGAGTTGGCAAAACCACCCTGACAAAGAAACTCAAAGAGATGCACGAGCCGCAAGCTGATTTTGCAGAAGTGTCATTTGGTCTTACAGCAGGTATCGAAACACCACTGAAGTTAATGGTGAAGCTTTATGAGCTATTACCAAAACCTACCGGACTTTTACGAACAGATATTTTGTCTAAACCTGACCCATTTATAACACTTTATGAGCAATATGAAGAAACTTTTTATAAGTTAAAAACTGAACCAGTTCAAGGCAAATCAGTTGATACAGAACAACAAAACACGGTTAAAGATTGGCTTGAACTCGGAACAGGAATGTTACTAGCGACAGGTGCAGCTTACTTTGGAGATTCCGCAACAGCGTTAAGTTTAGGTCTGGATGCTGCGGTCAAGACTGGAGGAATGCTATCAGATGCGCCACAGGCCATTAAATCTAGTAAAGAGCGTATGCAAGAACTATTGCAAAAGCATCCAGCCACGAGGAATAACAAAGAGCTTCAAGAGTTAATGCTGGAACCAATACCAAAGTTAACTCATGCCTTTGCTCAAGCTTTAATACAAAAAGCTCATAAACAAAAGCAGTCAATTGTGCTGATTTTAGATACTTATGAAAAAGCACCTTCAGATATTGATACTTGGCTCTGGCAATATTTATTAGAAGATACAACATTAAAATCTTATCGTGTTCGTATTGTTGTAGCTGGAAGACGTTCTTTACTTGAAAAAGAAAGTTGGCGAAAGTTACAACAGGATCGGGATTTGATATATGAACAAAAACTAGATGAATTTAGTAAAGAACAAACTAAAGAATATCTTCAACATATAAGCATTACCAAATCTGGTGATATTCAAAAAATATATAACGCGACTAAAGGTTTACCTTATTACCTAAACTGGATTAAACGCGAAAAGGAAGCAAATAGAGATATTGATTTTTCGCGGGGCAACCAAGCGATTACTAATCTGCTACTGCAAGGATTGAGTACACAGCAAAAGCAGATAGTTCAA
The DNA here is from genome assembly GCF_002897135.1 of Nostoc cycadae WK-1. Taxonomy (NCBI): domain Bacteria; kingdom Bacillati; phylum Cyanobacteriota; class Cyanophyceae; order Nostocales; family Nostocaceae; genus Nostoc; species Nostoc cycadae. Next base: position 46,061 of record NZ_DF978433.1, read on the forward strand.
TTAGCCGCCTGTTGTCGTTGGTTTGACCGCTCATTGATTGAGTATTTAATGCAAAAGAAAGGAATAGATTTTGCAACTGGTGCTTGTGCAAATAGCAACTGTTTTGATTGGCTAACAAAATGTGACTTTGTTGAGTTTGTTCAAGGTCGCTACCGACTTGATGATGTAGCCCGTGATATTTTTCGCCTTTCGTTTTGCCAGGATGATAAAACCCGATTTCGAGAAACACATGAACTACTGGCTAAATATTTTGAGCAATGGGCAAACCAAGAAGTTGCACTAGATAGCCCTGAGCCAGAAAAATATGAAAATGCTGATTGGCGACAATGTACTGCTGAATTTATTTATCATGCTCTGTTTGCAAGGAGGGATGAGGGTCAGCGTGAATTCATTTACCATTTATTTGCTTCTCGCTATATGAAGCAACTTGAAGTAGTAATGATTCCTTTTGCAGCAGTTGTTACAGAATTAGCAGTAGAAAATTATCGCCTATTACCTGATTCAACTGAGAGGTTTTTGAAAAACATAAAATTGGGATTTCTATTTAGTTGGATGATTTTAGCAAATGATCCAGCTAAATATGAGATTAACTATCAAGATGGAACAGGCCCTTCTAAAGAAGAGATAGAAGCAGCATTAAGACATTGTTTTACTCAAGTTGACTTTTTAAAAGATGGTTTGGGTAAATATGCTGGGCTTTTATATAAATCCTTAAGGAGCCATCCTAATCAGCGAAAAGATTTGCTACTACGGGCAATTGAGCAAGCTGAATTTATTTCTACTAATACTCATCCTGAATCCAGCAGTCGTCTGTTCTCAAATATCGGTAATTTGCTGTATGAATTGAAAGAATATAAAGAGGCATTAGCTAACTATGACAAAGCCATAGAAATTAAGGATGACTTACTCGAAGCATGGTCAAATCGAGGTAATGTACTGGATGACTTAGAGCGTTACGAAGAAGCATTAGCTAGTGTTGATAAAGCCATCGCCCTTCAAAATGATTATCCACAAGTATGGTTAAATCGAGGCGTTATGCTGGGAAACTTAGAGCGTTACGAGGAAGCATTAGCTAGTTTTGATAAAGCCATCGCCCTTCAAAATGATTATCTAAAAGCATGGTTAAATCGAGGCGCTATGCTGGGAAACTTAGAGTGTTACGAGGAAGCATTAGCTAGTTTTGACAAAGCTATTGAAATTCAAAATGACTACCCGGAAGCGTTGTACTATAGAGCGTCTTTGCTCTTGTCATTAAAGCGTTATGATGAAGCATTGTCTAGCCTTAATAAGGCGTTAAACATTATACCGAATGAACCAGATTTTTTGAGTGATAGGAGTTTAAATCTGAGTTTTTTAGGTCTTTATGATGAAGCATTGGCTAATATCAAAGAAGCTTTAAAACTTCAGCCAGACTATCCTCTATGGTGGGCTAATCAAGGTATTGTACTAGCTCGTGCAGGACGCTACCAAGAAGCAATAGCTAGTTGTGGCAAAGCTATAGAACTAAAACCTGATGATGAGAGTGGATATTATGGCAAAGCTTGCTGTTATTCCTTGCAAGGAAATATTGAGTTAGCAATTGAGAACCTACAAAAAGCAATAAATATCAACTCTTTCCGATGCCGTAGAGAAGCAAAAACAAACCCTGATTTTGATAGCATTCGAGAAGATGCACGATTTCAGGCATTACTGTAAGGTTAAGTTAACGGGTTGCACTGCTTAAAATACACTAATTTTTAGCAGTGTTTAATTGTGTTGACTCAATAAGACTTCTATCTTTCTCGTTTATCTAGTAGATAGTTTAATTTGTGCGATCGCCACTAACAACTTTGATCACAGCAAAACCCAACATGATATTAATTCAAGCTGGGTTTTACAAAATTTAACTAACTTAACTATTTGGCGGTATTTGTTCCGGTGGTGCTTCAGCGGGGGGAGCAAGCACCGCATCAGGCGCAATTTCTTCTACGGGGATGGGTTCTTTGTTTTCCGCTTCAGGATGTACTTGCGCGGCTTCCACCAATTCCGGGGATGGGGGATGGGGTGGAATTACTTCTGGAACAACTTCAGTTACAGGTGCAGCATCTGTAGTCGCAGGTACTTCTTCAGCAGCAGGTTCTGGGATGGGTGTAGTTTTGTCAATAATCTCAACAGCAGGTTTATCTACTGGTACATTTTTACTGACAGGTGGTTGTACTTTATCTTTCACACCGCCCAAAGTGCTACTCAACCCTTGTTGCAACTTGCCAAAACGTTCTGAAAGAGATAACTTTGTCACCTGTTCTTGAAGAGAAGTTTTCACGGCTTCCGAACTAGGTACTGGAGTTTGTTGTAATAGCGGAGTGACTTGTCGCCGCAGTGATAAAGTTTGCCAACCAAACCAAATTAAAAGAGCCACACTCGCCACATGACCTAGTAATAATCCTCCTCCAATATGTGGCGCAAACACCCACAAAACTAAAGCGTAAAACAGCCCAATGCCACTCCAAATAAAATCATTCTTGCGATGGATTTCGGGGAAAAAGAAAGCTGATACGTAGAGTAATAAACTACCAAGACCGACCACCAAAGCTAGGACGTATGCCAGCATTTTTGGTTACTCCTTAACTATTTTTCATTGGGATTGAGTATTGAGTATTAGGTACTAGGTACTAGAAAAATTAATCTGAATTTAAGGAAAAATTATGCTGAATTTAATCCCTAATTCCTAATCCCTGTGCCTCATCCCTCAACTAGATATTCCAATTTTGCAAATTTTGCAGCACAATTGTTGACTTAGATACAATTTAAAACTTGTTATATGTGATGTTAGTTCTGAGCTTTTACTAATGACAGTAACTCTTAATGTCTTCTTTAGGGGATAAGAGAAACTCTCGGATTACCCTAAAAGATGAAAGAATCTGCAAGAGTTAGCCAAACTAGTTATGACACTACAAAGTTTTGGTGTGATTGGATTAGCCGTTATGGGCGAGAATATCGCTCTTAATGTAGAACGTAATGGTTTTCCAATTGCAGTATACAACCGCTCCCGCGAAAAAACCGATGCTTTCATGGCCCAGCGTGCGCCAGGGCGGAACGTTAAAGCAGCCTTTACTTTAGAAGAATTCGTTGCAGCATTAGAACGTCCCCGCAAGATTCTAGTAATGGTACAAGCTGGTAAACCCGTAGATGCGGTGATTCAGCAGCTAAAACCTTTGCTACAGGAAGGCGATATTATCATTGATGGTGGCAACTCTTGGTTTGAAGATACCCAAAGACGTACCGAAGAATTAGAACCCCTCGGTCTGCGGTTTCTCGGTATGGGTGTGAGTGGTGGTGAAGAAGGTGCATTAAACGGCCCTTCTCTGATGCCTGGTGGAACCCAAAGTTCTTACGAGTATCTCTCACCAATTTTCAATAAAATTGCTGCCCAAGTTGATGACGGCCCTTGTGTTACCTACGTTGGCCCTGGTGGTTCCGGTCACTATGTGAAGATGGTACACAACGGCATTGAGTACGGCGATATGCAGCTAATTGCCGAAGCCTACGATTTGTTGAAAAATGCTGGTGGACTTGACCACAATCAGCTTCACGAAGTGTTTGCTGAATGGAACACCACTGACGAACTCAACTCATTTTTGATTGAGATTACAGCTAATATCTTCCCTTACATTGACCCAGAAACCAGTCTACCTTTGGTAGATTTGATTGTAGACGCAGCAGGTCAAAAGGGAACTGGTCGTTGGACTGTACAAACTGCTTTGGAATTAGGAGTTTCGATTCCCACCATTACAGCAGCCGTAAATGCTCGGATTATTTCTTCAATTAAAGATGAACGGATAGCTGCATCTAAGCAACTCACAGGCCCCAGCGGCAAATATGACGGTACTACCAAAGAGTTTATTAACAAAGTCCGGGATGCCTTGTATTGCTCCAAGATTTGTTCTTATGCTCAAGGGATGGCTCTACTATCTACAGCTTCCAAAACATATAACTGGAATTTGGATTTGGGTGAATTAGCCCGGATTTGGAAAGGTGGTTGTATTATTCGTGCTGGCTTCTTGAATAAAATTAAGAAGGCATTTACCGAAAATCCCGCATTGCCTAACTTGCTATTGGCTCCTGAATTTAAGCAAACAATTCTCGACCGACAAACAGCTTGGCGGGAAGTCATCATAACTGCTGCGAAACTAGGTATTCCAGTACCAGCATTTAGCGCATCTTTAGATTATTTTGACAGCTATCGCCGCGATCGCTTGCCCCAAAACCTCACTCAAGCACAACGCGATTACTTCGGCGCACATACCTATCTACGCCTCGATAAACCAGGTAGTTTTCACACTGAATGGGTTCCCATCACGGAAGCTACAAAGTAAACTTTCACTCCTCTAAGTTATGAGCATCTTGTGAAAGTTTAAATTCCTGTTAGCTGACAATTAGAAAGAGACTCTGAGGTTCATGTAACTTTACTCATAACTTTGCCGCCCCTGGTAGCATAATATTGCCGTCAGTAATGCTTTAACCCATAGGGAAAGGCAATCTAAAAAATGTTCTATTTTCGCTTTCGTCCTTTGAGGCGAAAGCATTTTTTTATTTATAGTGGCAATATTTCAAACTTGAGCGATCGCAACCCAAATTATCATACTGGAAGCATAATATTTCCGAAATTCCAAATTGGAAGCATAAGCTTGTCGCAAGCCAGAACAGTTTTGCCAAGATCATCCAAACGTACAAGATAACAAGGTTTTCCTGAATTAAGCGATCCCATTAAACAAACTTGCCTCTACTTTTCGCGGGCTACCAGTGCCAATCAGAGAGAAACAGCCTAAAATTGAATGGCAAAATTTTATACTGTCTTGATCTGGTAGTCCAGAATTTAGAAAATGGGAAAATTACTCAGTTCAATTCTTCAAGCTCAAGTTGAGCTTCTCGCGCTGACTCTTTTACTAACTAACAGCGAAGGCGAAGAGTATGAAGAACAAGTCATTCCTTCACAAGCAGTGAGCGCGGCAGCAAAACGGGGACTTGCTCTGCATAACAAGTTTGGTGGAGGTAGAAATATAGCTTTAGCTGAAGCACTAGCAGAGCAACAACCTCTGACTATGGAAAATATTAATACACTGGTAGAGTTTTTTGAGAAATTTAAGCTAGATCAAAACGATCCGGGATGGTACAACCCTGAAAAGCCATCTGCCAAATGGATTTGTTGGTCACTTATGGGAGATGAGTCTGGCAAACAATTGGCAATACAAACCAAAACTATGATTGAAGAGGGTTTGAAAGATAAATCAATAAAAATCAAAGCTCAGTAATTTTTATATAAATGTAGTACAAACTAATTCTTTAGTGTTTCTGTGTAACTCTACTAGATTGGCGATCGCAACCAATCAGAATAAGATAATTACAATAACCTTTCTGTAAAAACCAGTTAAAAAGGATACTGTAATTTCGTTAAGCGAAGCCAACACCAGAAGAGATTTTATTGACCCAGCCTAAAAAAAGCAGGGTGAAACTTACAAGACCCGAATCAGGTAGGGTTTGAGATTCCGGTGGATGGCTACGACGCAGAACCCTGGAATGGTGTTACTGATTATTGCTTGTATCAGCCTAACGGTAAAATGATTGCTGTAGTCCAGGCGAAACCATAAAGCTTTGACCCGTGTATAACTCAAGCATAATTACAACATTACATTACGGAAATGCGGCAGAGTTTGGCTTTGACGCATTTTTTGTGTCAGATGATACCCTAGCAACGCACTGTCTGTACTAATTAATGAGCGATCGCTACTACGAGAAACAATTATTATAGATTCACTCTGTTTACAGATTCAGTGAAATGACGGCAAGATAGTGATTTGTAACTAAGATTAAGTGTCATCGAAAGCCATCATAAAAACTGCTGGAAAAATAGTTGACGCAGCAGATACCCCTTAGGGGTAAGATAAATTTTCGCTTATGAGTACCACGACCTACGACCTAGTTGCCAAGCTCTGGAATCTCTGTAACGTCCTCAAAGATGATGGCGTGACGTATCACCAATACGTGATTGAACTGACGTACCTACTGTTTCTGAAGATGGCGAAGGAGACCCGCACCGAAAACCTACTTCCAGAGGGGTACCGCTGGGACGACCTCGAAGGCAAAGCAGCAAATGAGCGTTTGGATTTTTACAAACTGCTGTTGATTCATCTTGGTAGTCGCGGTTCCACACTTGTTAAAGAAATTTTTGCCAACGCCAATTCCTCTATCAAAAAACCCAATACACTTTCTACACTAGTTACTGAGATTGAAAAGCTTGACTGGTACAGTGCCCGGCAAGAAGGACTGGGCGACGTGTATGAAGGGCTGCTGGAAAAGAACGCCAATGAAAAGAAATCTGGTGCTGGTCAGTACTTTACACCCCGTCCGCTGATCGATAGTATGGTGCATGTTATGCGCCCTACGTTGGAGGACATTATTCAAGACCCCGCAGCAGGAACAGGCGGTTTTTTAATCGCCGCCAATCGCTACATACGCGAAAACAGTGACCCGGATACCTGGACAGAGAAACAGCAACGTAAGTACCGTAGCAATACCTTCTACGGTATGGAGCATGTGCAGGACACGCACCGTCTGGCGTTAATGAATCTCATGCTGCATGGGCTAGAGTTTGTCCCACAAGGGGCAGGTATCCGCTACGGCGATACGCTTTCGCCAGAGGGAGAAGCATTGCCGAAAGCAACACTGATCCTCACCAACCCACCCTTCGGCACAAAAAAAGGCGGTGGCTTACCAACCCGTAAGAACTTCACTTTTCCTACCAGTAACAAACAATTTTGCTTCCTGCAACACATTTACGATGGTATCAAGCCCAGTGGTCGTGCTGCTGCCGTTTTCCCGGACAATGTATTGTTTGACAGTAATGTGGGTAAGCAAATCCGCACTGACTTAATGGAAAAGTGCAATTTACACACTATTATGCGCCTACCTACTGGTATTTTCTACGCCCAAGGTGTCAAGACTAATGTGTTATTTTTCACTCGTGGTAAGAAGGAACAAGGTAATACCCAAGAAGTGTGGGTATACGATCTGCGTGCTAATATTTCGCAGTTTGGCAAGCGCACCCAGCTAACCCGTCAACACTTTGCCGAGTTTGAAATCGCCTTTGGCGATGACCCCTTTGGTAGCCCAGCAAGTCTTGCTAAACGCTTAGATACTGGCGAGCAAGGGCGTTTCAGAAGATTTACCCGTGACTGGATTGCTGAGCGCGGCGATAGCCTGGACATTTCTTGGCTTAGAAATGAAACAGAAGATAGTACTGAGGAACAGCTAGAACCAGCGACGCTCGCACAAGATGCAATGGTAGAACTGGAAGCAGCATTGGAAGAACTGCGGGGAATTTTGGAGGAGTTGGGTGAAGAGGTGGAAGTGTGAATTCTCAACTCCCATCTGGCTGGGCTGAAATATCTTTTGGAGCGATCAATGAGTTTGAGTCTCAAACGATTAATCCAGAAAACTTTCCAGAAGAAACTTTTGAGTTGTGGAGTGTGCCTAGCTTTTTGTCAGGAAAACCAGAAATAGCAACAGGGTCAAATATTGGATCAACAAAGCAGCTAGTAAGACCTAACGATGTCTTAATCTGCAAAATCAATCCTCGAATCAATCGTGTTTGGCAGGTTGGAAAAAATTCAGGGCTTAGACAAATTGCTTCATCTGAGTGGATTGTCCTTCGCTCATCCAAAATTGCCAGTGACTACCTGCGGTATTTCTTTTCAAGCCCCTCATTTCGTGAACAGATTTGTAACGGAGTGAGTGGGGTAGGTGGCTCTCTCACAAGGGCTCAACCCAAGCGTGTAGCAACTTTTCTAGTTCCTGTCGCTCCACTCAACGAACAAAAACGTATCGTATATAAACTCAATGCTCTGCTTACACGGGCTCGTGCCTGCCAAGAGAGGCTGGCTTGTATTCCTGGTATCCTCAAACGCTTCCGTCAAGCTGTGCTCGCAGCAGCAACGTCTGGGCAGCTGACACAAGAGTGGCGAGCTAGAAATAAAGCCTCTGACTTGAGGGAGCAGATAAATGTTGAATTCACTAGATTCAACTTTGCGGGTGCAGATTGTTTTGGTGATTATCAGTTTCCGGCAAGCTGGAGTGTTGCTCGATTAGGAGATATTGCAGAAATTGTTGGTGGAATTACGAAAGACTCGAAAAAGCAAGACCCAGCAGATGAAGATTTGCCATATCTGAGAGTTGCTAATGTGCAAAGAGGCTTTCTTGATTTAAGCCATATAAAGTCAATAAGAGTGCCTAAGCGGCGTGTCGAAGAGCTATTACTGAAAAAAGGGGATATTCTTTTTACTGAAGGCGGTGACATTGATAAGCTTGGTAGAGGATGGGTGTGGAATGGTGAAATTGAGCGATGTACGTTTCAGAATCATATATTTAGAGTTCGACTTCATAACAAATCTTTTGAGCCAAAGTTTTTCTCTTGGTACGGGAATTTACGAGGGTATAATTACTTTCTTTCATCGGGTAAGCAGACGACAAATCTTGCTTCTATTAATAAAACCCTTCTATCAGCCCTACCCATAGTAATTCCTCCATTAGAAGAACAAAAGGAAATCACTCGCCGCTGCGAAGTCTTGTTTGCTTATGCAGATCGCTTAGAAGCGAGGTATCAAAATGCTTGCGCTCAAGTCGAGCGACTGAAAACTTTACTATTAGCTAAAGCTTTTCGTGGCGAACTGGTGCCTCAAGACCCCAACGATCAACCAGCATCGTCGCTATTGGAGCAGATTAATGCGGTTCGTTCAGCACAACCCGCCAAAGCTAAGAGGGCCATAACATCTAGAAAACCAGCCATGACCAAAATGACCAAAGAATCTGTGAAGGAAGCAATTCGGCAATTACCCAACGACAAATTTTCATTCGATGAACTGCGTGAAAACCTCACTGGTGATTATGACTCACTAAAGGATATCCTGTTTACACTCCTCAGTGAAGCCAAGCCGATTCTTACTCAGGTCTTCGATCAAGAGGAGCAAGCAATTTGTTTTTTTCGGGCAGGTAAATGAAGCTTTTAAGGGTTCACATCATTTCTGCTAAAACTTGCGGGGGGCTACTTGATGGACTGAACTTACAGTTAAGAAGTCCATTTAGTGGCTATTCTGGGTTTGATCCTTTATGTTTTATTGGGCCGAATGGCGCAGGCAAATCTCAATTCTTGCAAGTGTTAACAGAAATTTTTCAGTCTGTGTTTCACAGATGCATTCCTAATGAAGAACGTGTTGAAGGAAATCCCGACTTGCAATTCGAGCTTGAGTATCTCATTCACCCAGAGGATGAGCAGCTACCTGTCCGTGTCCGCATTTCACGGAAAGCCAGTGGTAAAAATCGTCCAAGCCTTGTAATCGAGCGGAGAGATGAAGATGAATACGACTGGATAGAATGTGACCTCAAAGCTCCTGAAACCTGTACACTTTTGCCTCAAAAGATTGTTGGCTATACCTCAGGCGATAATGAAACGCTCAGTTTGCCGTTCCTATTAAGTCGCAGCGGGTATGCGAAGGATGTGACCGAAAGTGCATTACACGAGCCAAAACGGGTTCCCGATACTCGGCTAATGCTGATTGACTATGGAACGCACCTTGAAGTTTTTGTGGCAAATCTCCTGTTGGGTGATGCTTCCCAGTGGGATTTTCTGCTACAGGATGCAAAACTGCAAAACCTGCATTCATTTCGTTGCATAGTCCAACTTGCACACAGTGCAGCCCCAAAGATTCCAAGTAGGAGAGGCTCACAAAGTGCGCGAAAAGGAATACAACTTACCAAGGAACTGGAAGATTATCTCGATCAGCTCAAACGTTGCGCTACCTGCTACACCTATGACGATAAAACAGAGACGTATACCTTTGACTATTGGATAAATGACCAGACAAGAAAAGCGTTTCGCTCGTTTTGGGACAACACGCTTGATTTGTACTCGTCATTCCACAAGTTCGCAATGTTAAACGACTTGGTACTTCCCAAGAAAACCCGCGAGCGGTTTCGGAAAGACACCAAATCGAGAAGGTTTGCTTCACGTCTTCCAGAGCCTCAGGATGAAGATAAGGTTTTCCGATTTGAACGAGTGATGTTTACTGCTCAAAGAACTGGCAAAGAAGTAGACTACGTATCGCTTTCTGATGGCGAGCATCAGCTTGGGCAGATTCTGGGAACGTTTTGTATGTTGTCATTTCCTAACGTACTTTTCCTGCTTGATGAGCCTGAGTCGCATTTCAATCCGCTATGGCGGGTGAAGTTCATTTCACGCATATTGGATCTCCCTACTAAACATGGCGATCGCAGAGAATCTGCTAAAGCTACTGAACAAGAGTGCTTACTAACAACACACTCACCTTTCGTCCCCTCAGATATGCATAGAGACAAAGTTTTTATTTTTAGCAAAGACGAAGAAGGGAAGATTCAAGTCCAAAATCCCAATATTGAGACATTTGGCACTACATTCGACACAATCATTGAGGAATGCTTTAACGTTCGCCCGCCTATGTCACAAGTTCCTCATGATGAGATTAAAAGGCTGATGGAGAGTGAAAATCCCGAAGAGATTAGGGCAGGGATGCAGCATCTGGGTGATTCTGTCGAGAAAGCATTTCTGGTTGATCGACTGTTGCAGCTAAGAAATAGGGATGAGGTGTAGGATGCTGTTTGGGTATCCTGTTTCGGCAACAGCAGAAAATTGGTTTCACGAATGTTTACGCGAGATTCTGTGTTCAATTCATACAAGCCTAAAAGCAGCAACCACCCTGCCAGCATGGCCTGAAATTATTCCAGCGCGATACCGAAAAAGGTTGGAAAAACGCCGAGGGCTGGAAGATAGGTTGAATAATTACAAGACATCTCTAGAAAAGCTTACCACCGAAGAACAGAACCGAATTCTTCAAGCATTCCATGACCAAAATCAGATTGATCTTCTCTTGTCTTGCCAATTGAACTGTGAAACTATTACTGACTTGCCAAAAGCCATTCATGAGCCAGTAAAAAACCTTTTTGAATTTGGGTTTGAACTTCTCACAAAACTGGAAATCCGCGATAAGCACTACAAGGTAATTTATGATGCGGCTCCCTCTCATACATGTCCTTTCTGTGGGTGTGAGTACTTTGATGCACCAGAAGCACCCCGTGAAGCATTGGATCATTACCTGGCAGAAAGCAAATACCCATTTGCTGCTTCAAATTTGCGTAACCTTGTTCCAATGGGAAATAAATGTAACTCTCGCTACAAACTCGCGAAGGATATTCTCTTGAGGAATGACGGCACTCGTCGCAAATCGTTTGACCCTTATAACTGTACAGGAATCAGACTCTCTCTCGAAAACAGTCAGCCTTTTGCTGGTACACTTACACCAACTGGTCAACTACCGCAATGGCAAATCGAGTTTAGCCCAAACACCGAAGAGGTAATTACTTGGGATGAAGTCTTCCATATCCGAGAACGATATGAAAGAGACGTGCTAAACGCTGAATTCACAAGTTGGCTAAGGTATTTCAAGTCTTGGTGCAAGTCTGCGAATATTGTGCCTAGTTCTGACCAAGAATTGATGGATGCGCTCAATCGTTGTGCAACCCACTGCGAGGAGATGGGGATTAGCGATCGCGCGTTCTTAAAAGCCGCTGTATTCCGAATGTTGCACACACATTGCCAGCAAGGTGATCAACGACTTATTTCATTGATCATAAGTATTGTGAACCCAGGACAAACCAATTTGCGGCAAGCCCCATAAACTAAATCAATTTTGGTGCGATCGCCTTTATCTTCAAAAGGTTGTCCTTGAGCGCAATCCCTGTAATTATAATAGTCGGAAATCACGACTAAACCCTACACAAACCCCGATCTAAGGTAATGGACAGCGATGCGCTTTCAACCCAATATAGAATCGACGTACTCAGTAGACTACCTTTGGAGCCTTTAGAATACTGCCAACGTTGGGTTGAAGTACCTCCCGATGAACGGGGTTATCGAAAAGCCTGTGTAGCTGCTCTAGCAGAAGCCACAGGCTTAAGTCCGCGCACGATTAACGACTGGGGAACTAACTTTGAAAAGCGTCCTGACCATGTTCTACACGTTCTGAGAATGGCGGATATGCTCAACCAGATCAGGAAAATTGTCCTACCCCCCGATTATCCGCAAAAATAATTTAATCGGAATTTCCGACTAAAACACTGGTATTGTGGGCAGAGATTTCTTAATCTGTAAACTGTTGTATCAGACTAACGCTTGAGTACAAGAACAGTTGCCTTAACTTTTGAATCAACAAATTAACAGGTAGCCAATATCAAATTACTCTAGCCTCAATCTGGTACTTGCCCATCCATTACTAGCCGAAAATTGTTTGTGAGACTTTCCCCTAATCCAGAAGAGCAGAGGATAGATGCTATCCGTCAGCTGCCTTTGGAGCCGATGGAATATTGTCATAGGTGGGTAGATATTGACCCAGCCAGAGGATATCGCAAAGCTTGTATCAAAGCTCTGGCACAAGCCACAGGGTTAAGTCCTCACACTATCAAAGACTGGGGTAGCAATTTTGACAGAAGACCCCACTACATTCCTTTTCTGCTGCGTCAGGCTGACTTACTCAATCAGTTTAAACAACTCGTTATCAACCAACAAATAATTCTGCCTCCCAACTTTCCTGTTAACTAACTGTTCGTGATTTACGATTAACTCGTTATAAAAGCTATTGCTGACGAAGTATAAAGCACTCTATGCTGGCTTACATCTGCATTCATTTCTACGAAAGTAAGTGATATCTCATCAACCTAAAATTGCTCACAATTCACTAAAAAAATTTAATTTCTCTGCACTTGCAGTATGTGACCAAAGCATAAACACCTCAGAGCGGAAAATGCACTCTATCAGCACATTTGACATTACAAAATACCCCTTATTCGACATCTTAAAAGATATAAAAACTGGACGCATTCAACTACCAGATTTTCAACGAGATTGGGTTTGGGATGATGCTCGTGTGCGCTGTCTGCTTGCCAGCATCTCTCTTGCTTACCCTATTGGAGCAGTCATGATGCTTCAGCAAAGTAATCAGCAAGCGCAATTCAAACCTCGACTCATCGATAGTGTCAGAGAACCACAATATCGTAGTCCCAACTTGTTAATTCTTGACGGACAGCAACGCCTAACTACTTCATTCATGGTTTTGCTATCAGAGCAACCCGTAACTATTAAAGACCAAAAAACCCAAAAGCTGATTAAAAAATGGTACTACCTCGATATTGCCAAATCCCTTGACCATAACATCGACCGCCGCAGTGCCATCCTCGCTTTCCCAGAATCAAAAAGATTACGAACTTTTGGTGGAGAAATTATAGACTGTTCTACCCCAGAAAAGGAGTATGAGCTTGGATTATTCCCCTTATCAAAAATTTTCTTTTTTTCTGAATGGAGAAGTAAATATTCCAAATATTGGCAATATGATGTTCAAAAACTGGAACTTATCGACACCCTAGAAATAGAAGTACTCAAAAAATTTGAGCATTATCAAATACCAGTGATTCAACTACGGGAATCCTTACCCAAGGAAGCCGTGTGCCAAGTCTTTGAAGATACAAACACCTCTGGCTGTGACCTCAACTACTTCGACTTGATGAGTTCTAGCTACTGCGCCAATGACTTCAGCCTCAGAGATGACTGGAAACTGCGGGAAGCTTATTTTCAGCAATTTAAAGTATTACGTTTAGTGCGTAACACAGACTTTGTACAAGCTGTGACTTTAGTAGCTGGTTATGCGCGGAGACTGGAAGCGTTAAGCCAAGGCAGCAATTTAGACAAATTACCAGGTATCTCCTGTGGTCGTGCAGATGTTTTAAAGCTTTCCATCACAGAATACTCTACCTGGGCTGATAAAGTTACGGCAGGATTCGAGGAAGCGGCCAGATTCTTGCATGGGCAGAAAATTTTTGATGTCCTCGATTTACCTTATCCAATTCAACTTGTGGCTTTAGCTGCTTTGTTTACTGTTCTGGGAGAGCGATCGCGTTCTGTTAAATGTCGCTCAATGCTAGAACGCTGGTTTTGGTGCGGAATGTTTGGTGAGATGTACACAGGCTGGCATGAAACCCGCACTGGAAAGGATTTATGGGAAATACCACTGTGGCTGCAACAAGGAGGTTCACTCCCCTCCACAATCCAAGAAGCTAATTTCTTCCCAGAAAGATTGCTGACTGTGCGAAAGCGTTACGGTGCAATTTATCAAGGTTTATCCGCACTGCTGCGACTTTCTGGGGCGATTGACTTGATTACAGGCGAAGAAATCAATGATGTGCTTTATTTTGATGAACAGATTGACTCCCACCACATCTTTCCCGTGGCTTGGTGCAAAAAGCAAGGCATCGACCCTAAAAAATATAACTGCTTAGTCAACCGCACCCCTTTGAGTGCCAAAACCAACAAAAAGATTGGTAGCAAAGCACCTTCGGTCTATCTGCAAGAGATTGAAAGGTCTGGCGTTTCACCGCAGAGATTAGATGAAATCTTGCGTTCTCACGCCATTGAGCCAGAAACACTACGCCAGGATGACTTTGAAGGATTTTTCCAAGCACGGGCAAAAGCATTATTAGGTTTAATCAGTCAGGGGATGGGAAAAACCTTTACATAATGAAGCTTCAGATGATGTAGCTAATAAGCATCACAATAAATTTATTAATAAGCTGAATTCAGAATTATTGTTTACTAGCTATGGCTATAAAAATCATAATAAACAAATAATGAATTTTATTTCTTAGTATTAAACTTTTTCAGGAGTATATATATTTGTGAACATAAAATATCTGTATCTAGATATTTTAGAAAATGCAAAAATTTAATTTTTTACTGAATTTACAACGCAAAAATGCATATTGAAACTACATTATATTTCTTGCAAGCCAGTATTTATAAGCCTATATTTGGCTTTTTAAAAAATCTCTACTTCATTTGTATTACAAAATAATAAATATATATAAATTAATAAATGTAAACTTTGGATATATATTTAAAGGTATAACTAATACTAAAGATATGAAAAAAAATTCAGTTACTGAAGATATATCAAATTTAAACTTCAGTTTTTAGCTTATTGTTGAATTTGAAAAGTATAAAAGTTTGCTATTGCAATTGATGCCATGCATAATTGCTCTGGTAATTTGTTGGTTTATTAATTTCAATTTTGAAAAAATGAACTAATAAGGTTTCCCATGCTTACTCAAGATGAGTTTGAACTGTGGTGCCATCGCGTAAAACTTTCTGAGGTGGCCATAAAACTTGTAGAACAAATTCGCTCCTCCCAACCATCACGTTTGGTAGGAGGAGGTAGAAATAATGTAGCAGGTCGTTATCCCAGCCGCAAAATGGGGGTAACTATACAATTCGAGTCTCACAAAGTCGAATTGCCATTTATATATCAATTAGAGTATGAAAAAGATATTTTAGAATTCTATGACCAACCACCTCAAATCAAAATTAGTTACCAGTCAGATGAAGGGAAAAATATCAGCTTCTTATATACACCAGACTTTTTTGTCCTGAAAACTAACTCTGTAGGATGGGTAGAGTGCAAAGCCGAAAATCAATTGCAAAAACTTGCTGAAAAAAATTCCAATCGCTATTTTTTAGATTCAGATAATAAATGGCATTCTCCTCCTGCAGAACGTTATGCAGAGCAATTCGGATTTTTCTTCCAAATTTGGTCTGATGCAGAAATTAATTGGACTGTACAGCGTAATCTGAACTTTTTGGAAGACTATTATCATGCTGAGTCTCCTTTAACACAAGAATCTGCCACTCGAACCATCTTATCGCTTATATCGGCACAGTCAGGCATTACGCTGTCCGCATTGCTTCATCTTGCTGAAGGAACTACTTCTGACGACATTTACTCCTTAATTGCTACCGAGCAAATTTATGTAGATTTAAGTGCTGCTCCTTTAGTTGAGCCAGAAAGATGTTTTGTTTTTCGTGATCAACAGACGGCACTTGCTTACAGATCTATAGTTCTCTCTCAGACAAACTCGGACACTATTAGTTCTCCAGTCATTGATATTATTCCTGGCTCATCAGTTATTTATGACAGCAATATATTGACAATAATTTTTGTCGGTGAAACGTCTGTTCTACTCAATACAAAAGAGGGACAAACTGTTGAATTAGCGTTAACAACTTTTGTGAATTTGGTTCGAGAAGGTAAGATAACATGCTTAAAAAACAAGATGGAAAGCAATCTCAGTAATGAGTTGAGAGATATATTCCTGAAAGCAAGTGAGAATGATTTGAAAGATGCTAACCATCGCTATAGTATTATCGAGCCTTACCTAAGAGGAGAAGCAATCAAAGACAACAATATACCTCAGCGTACTCTCCGATATTGGAAATCTAAGTACATACAGGCTCAACAAAAATATGGTTATGGCTACCTTGGGCTTTTGTCTTTCAATAACTTAAAAGGCAATCAAAATCGCAAGCTGCCCGAACACACAATCGAACTGATGCAAAAGTTTATCGATGAAGAGTACGAAACCCATAAACAAAAGCGTAAGTTCGAGGTTTACATTAAATTTACCAATGCTTTGTCTTCTGCTGGTGTTTCAGAGGATCTAATTCCCAGCTATAAAACTTTCATTAAAGAAATTAAAAAGCGTTCTGGCTATGAGCAAACAGTAAAGCGTTCTGGTCATAGAGATGCCTATTGGCAGGAACCGTTTTACTGGGAACTAGAATTAACAACACCTCGCCACGGTGATCGACCCTTTGAAATTGGTCACATTGACCACACTCAAGTTGATATTGAATTGCGTTGTTCACGCACAGCTAAGGTGCTTGGCAGACCTTGGGTAACTTTTATGGTGGATGCATATAGCAGAAAAATGCTTGCTGCTTACATAACGTTTGATCCACCTTCCTACCGTTCTTGCATGATGGTAATACGTGTCTGTGTACAACGACACGGATACCTGCCTCAAACTATTGTTGTTGACAACGGATCTGAATTTCACAGTACTTACTTTCAGGCTTTAATAGCAATACTTAAGTGCACCCTCAAGTATCGCCCTCCATCAAAAGCTCGCTTTAATGCAATAGGTGAAAGATTATTTGGCACTGCTATGACACAGTTGATCTACAGCCTGGCAGGTAATACACAGATAACAAAGAAAGTCAGATTGATGACTAAATCAGTAAATCCCAAAAATCTAGCACTCTGGACTCTTGACCTTCTTTACTATTACTTATGCGAATGGGCTTATCAAGTCTACGACACTAAAGAACATCCAGCATTAGGGCAAAGCCCGCAAGAAGCTTTTGCTGCTGGTACAGCACAATTTGGTAGCCGTTCTCATAGAATGCACGCATATGACGAAAACTTTAGACTTCTGACATTACCAACAACGAAAAAAGGAAAAGTTAAAGTCAATCCAAGCCAAGGTGTGCAGATCAACCACATTCACTATTGGTGTGCAAGTTTTCTCGACCCAGAAATTCAAAATTCATATGTAGATATAAGATATGACCCATTTGATGCTGGAGTTGCTTATGTATATATCCGTGGTCAGTGGGTTGAATGCTTTAGTGGGCTGTATTCCATCTTTAAAGGGCGTACTGAAAAAGAGATTGAGATAGCTACTAGTGAACTACGCAAACGTCATCAGAATTATGCACAACAGTTTAAAGTAAGAGCCAAAACACTAGCTGAGTTTTTAACAACAGTAGAAGCGGAAGAGGTTTTATTAGAACAACGCTTGCGAGATGCTCAAATGAAAAACGTGTTTCGTGTAATTGAAGGTAGTTCTCCAGACCGTGTTCCTTATGTGCAATCAGAAGATAACCAAATTTCTGATAACAAGGATTCTAAAGATTGGGAACCTCCATCAACAAAGCAGATAACTATTAATTTAAACAAGCTTCAAGTGTATCCAGAGTATTAACATGTCATTTTTAACTTCCTTCCCACCAATACTCCTTGAGAAAGCCCCAGAAGAAAGATTGAATTATTTTCTTTCTTACACAGTTGCCCATCCTCGACTGATTGAGGCAACTGATATGGTTATGAATACTATTGAAGAACCTGCTGGAGCTTCTTTCATTTTTGTTTATGGCCCTAGTGGTATAGGAAAAACAACGATGAGATTAAGAATTGAGCAGGCATTGATAAATCAAGCATTACCTGAATTAAAAACTGATAGAGGACACATTCCAGTTGTGGGTGTTGAGGCTCTTGGTACAGAATCTACTCAATTCAACTGGAAAGATTATTTCACTCGTTCTTTGATTGCCTTGGAAGAACCACTAATTGAGTATAAGGTGGACTATGGTATGAGAGGTATTCAGCGCAACGCTCAAGGGGAACTTACCATTGAACCAAAAGTGACTGCACCAGAACTACGTCGAGCCTTAGAAAATGCTTTGAAATACCGTCGCCCAAAAGCTTTTTTAATTGATGAGGCTCAGCATATGCAAAAAATGGCTAGTGGTCGTCGGCTTCAAGACAATATGGATTGCCTCAAGTCTCTTGCCAATTTAACAGGTGTAGTTCATGTGCTATTTGGCACTTACGAATTATTACTATTCCGAAATTTAAGCGCACAGTTAAGTAGACGGACTGTAGATATTCATTTTCCAAGATATCGAATTAATAATCAGAATGATGTGGAAGCTTTTACATCTGTTATATTCAATTTTCAGCGCCATCTACCAGTAGAAGAAGAGCCAGATTTAATAAATAATTATGAATACTTCTATGCAGGTAGCCTTGGTTGTATTGGAATTTTAAAAGATTGGTTAACACGCGCCCTCAAACTTTCCTTGAAAGAAGGAGGTAAGAGTTTGACTTTAAAACATCTAGAACAACGAGCTTGGTCAGTTGCTCAACGTCAAACAATGTTAAAAGAAATTGAAGAAGGTGAACGGCAATTAATAGAAAATACAGATAAACATCAGCAATTATATGATGCTCTTGGGTTGAGTAGAGAATCATTTACTGATTTAGTTAACTCTTCATCAAATCAACCAAATCAGTCAACAGAAGTACTTGATAAGTCACAAAAGCGAAATAGAAAAGTTGCTAAGCGTAATCCTAAGCGCGATTCAATTAAAGGATTAGATTGAAATGATAAATAGTCAGCTTGTTATTTACGAATCCTTAAACTTGGAAAGACCAAATACGCCATCTTCCAGTCGTTTATACAGCATAGAACCAATAGGCGTAGGAACACCCTATCCCTCTTCTGTCACTTTCCGTAGAG
>NZ_DF978433.1:68772-152438 GCF_002897135.1 Nostoc cycadae WK-1
ATATCCGGAAAGTGACAGAAGAGGGCTATGTAGAGAGCCTAACAGGTTACATTGCAAGATTAGCTCAAGAACATTGTATCCCCACAGGAATTTTAGTTTTAAGTGAACTTGCACCTGTTCTGAAAGAAGGATACATCTTTCAAGGTAAAGATGGAGGTTTAGACCAAATTTTTGCTAATCAGACAAAAGCTCTAAACGGAATGGGCAAATGGGTTGAAAAGCTCATTCCAGCCATCGAATCATTAACTCTACGTAATGATTTGCGTTTTTTAACAATGCTCAATTGGACACAATTAATTCCTCCAAGGAATTTACTTCGCTCTGTAAGAGCTTGGTGTCCAATTTGCTATGAACATTGGCGTGTAAATCATCAAATAATCTATGAACCACTTCTTTGGTCACTTAATGAGCTAACAGTTTGTATGCTTCATTGTCAGAAACTCTGCACTAATTGTCCACACTGTGGGAAAGAAAATAGGTTTTTGGCTTGGCATTCAAGACCTGGTTACTGTTCAAAATGTAGAAAGTGGCTTGGGCTACCTCAAGATATTAAATCAGTATCCGAGATAGGTTTGAACGAAGATGAAATAAAGTGGCAAACATGGGTTACACAAAATCTTGGAGATTTAGTAGCAGCTTCATTCAATATATGCCCTTCATCTTACAGAAAAATTTCTATTAATCTTTCAGCTTATTTAAATATTTATACACAGGGTAATATAGCTGTCTTTGCTCAAAAGATAGCTCAAGGACATACTCAAACCCATAGATGGTGTACAGGAAAATCGCAACCAACAATCGATACTCTTTTGAAAATTTGTTTTAAACTTGAGACATCTTTAGTAGATTTTCTAACTAAAGAAGTAGTTATAACAGATGATTGTAATAACAGCATAGAAAAACAAAATCAATATCAACCAATTAGAAAAGCTGAAAGGAATTACAAACAATTACAAACCTCGCAAGAAGTCTTAGAATCATTAAAAAATGCTCTCCTTGAAAACCCCCCACCATCCTTAATAGAAGTAGCTGAGCGGCTTGGATATAGACGAACTACTACTTTATACTTTCACTCTTCAGATTTGTGTAAAGCGATAGCCGCACGACATGCTGAGTATGAAAAAGCTATAAGGTTACAACAATTGCAGCACTTCTTGGAAGAAGTAGTTAGGAGCTATGAGTATCCACCACCATCTTTACAGGAAATTGCCAGGCGTTTAGATAAAAAATCTGTACACAGCTTAGATAACCATTTCCCAGAGTTATGTAGCATTATTTCTGAAAGATACGCTATTTATCGCCAAGAATGCAAAAAAAGAAGGGTAGAAAACTTAAGCCAAGAAATTAGAAGCGTAGCATTTCAGCTTCACTCTCAAGGAATAGAACCAACTGCCAGCAGGATTTCAGTACATTTGAAAAAGCCTGGTTCAATTATACAGAAAGAGGCTATTGCGGCAGTACAGGAAGTAAGATTTGAACTCAATTTAGAAGAATAAAAAGAGAAAATTCTGCCTGAATTCTAAATCTTGAATTATGCTGGATTTTTCAGTGTGGTTGGTAAAAGATTCAATGAGAATTAAGAAAGTTTAGGAGCAAACGTGCTGACCATAGAGCAGTTGTGGGACTTGAAGTTGCCTTTAATTCCACCCCGGAGCCGACTGTACCATATTGAGCCTGTTGGAGTTGGAACACTATTAGTGGAAAGCCTGACTGGTTACGTTGCTCGATTGGCTGAGGCCCACTGTTTACGTCCAGGAGTTTTGTTAGAAAGAGAACTAGCATCAGTTTTAAATAAGGCTTATGGATGTACAAATTTACACAAAATCTACCGCTTTACAGGGGCATTAAATGGTACAGGTGTCATGGCTGCTGATTTGAGCCAAGCCCTACAAAATCTTACTTTATGTGAGAATCTTCATTTTTTGACCTTGCTTAGCTGGTCTAAACTGCTTACTTCTAGGAATTTGCTTCGCTCTATCCGAGCTTGGTGTCCGGCTTGTTATAAAAATTGGTATAAAACCAATCAAGTAGTTTATGAACCTTTACTATGGTCACTAGAAGTGGTCAAATTTTGTTCAGTTCACAAGCAAAAATTAAGCCAACAGTGTCCTCATTGTGGCCATAAGAACTATACTCTGGCTTGGCGATCGCGACCTGGATACTGCTCTAAATGCGAAGAGTGGCTAGGAGCAGAAACTGAGATAGAATTCTGCACTCACCAAGTTATATCCCAAGCTGAGCTAGAATTTGAGATTTGGATAGCGACCACCATTGGAGAATTACTAGCGTATACCCCATCTTTAGAGTCTCCGCTACCAAAAGACAGGATTGCTAAAGCTTTGTATGCTTATATAGAGCAAGCAACTGAAGGCAATATGGCTGTATTCGCCCGTCAGCTTCAAATTCCCAAAAATACTTTATGGCTTTGGTGTAAAGGTCAGAGTTTACCTTCGCTGAAGTCACTATTGAAAATTTGCTACTGCTTAAAAATATCTATATTGAATTTCCTAATGGAAGGAGTAGAGTCGACTAATTTTTTTCAGACACATCGACTACCACCTACTCAAGTTGAATCCAAACCTAGAGTAAACAGCAAGGCTTTTGATGCTGATAAAGTTGAACAATATCTTAAAACAATGCTGATAAGTAATGAGTTTCCACCACCATCAATGGAAGAGGTAGCTAGAAGGCTTAGTTGTGACAGAAGGGCTATTTTTAGGCATTTTCGAGATTTATGTTCTGCAATTTCTGCTAAGTACATTCAATATCGAAAGGCTTGTTACTTAGAAAACGTAGAGATATGCTGTAAGGAAGTACGAGATATTACGCTCAAACTTCACAATCTAGGCCAATACCCAACTGAAGCTCGTGTTTCAGAATTTATGTCTAAACCAGGGTACTTGCGAAATAAAATAGTACGTGCTGCTTTAGGTCAAATCCGGCATGAATTAGGCATATAAACAAGACAATAAAGTTTATGTAACATTAACTACTTATAGTCTAAGAGATTTCCCATTTTAATCAGATTGAGAGACTATGACATAAATTGGAAGCATAACTTTGCCGATTTTAATTAGAAGCATAAGCTTGCCATTGCGGCAAAGTTATCGTTCCACTTACATTCAGAGTCTCTTTCTTTTGAAAAATTATTATGGAGCTAAGCGGGTTCGAACCGCTGACCTCTGCAATGCCATTGCAGCGCTCTACCAACTGAGCTATAACCCCGAAAAAAACATCTTTTATTGTGCCTTAATAATTTCTTATTTGTCAAGTCTTCTCTGTGTAATGAATATAAATACTTAATTTATTACACAGAACTATCTATGAAACTTGTAATAAGTAGGTCATACAGTGACCCATGAGAAAGTAAACTACTAACATAGCAGCAGCGGCAAGCGCTACCAATGTCCCTGCTAACATCAGAGAAAATTCTTTATTCTCGTAGGCTTTTTCCATAAGATGTAGCGACCATGCCACCAGTGCTACATCAAATAATAAAATAGGAATCAACATATTTCTTAATATATATTAATACTTGTAAAATAATATTAACATCGTTTTCAAGAACTGGACTCAATTTGGGTGGCAGTCACAAGGATTTAATAATATCTTTCGGCTTATGGGTACAAACGTACTGGTATGTGGCGATCGCGCAAATAATTTTTAATTTCTGAGACGCTTAATTGCCCGTAGTGCAGTAATGATGCTAATAATGCAGCTTCTGCTTTACCGTCTGTTACTGCTTGATAGATATGTTCACAATTACCTGCACCCCCAGAAGCAATTACGGGGATTTGGACTGATTGGGCGATCGCTTTGGTTAACTCTAAGTCATACCCTGCTTGAGTTCCATCAGCGTCCATACTTGTAACTAATAGTTCTCCTGCACCGCGTTGCTCAACTTCAGCAGCCCACTTGAGGGCATCTAAACCTGTGTTTTCCCGCCCACCACGCACGTACACATCCCAGCCAGGATTTTCAGTATCAACTCTGCGTCTGGCATCAATTGCAACAACTATGCACTGATTACCAAAGCGATCGCTCGCCCGATTTATCAAGTCTGGGTCACGTACTGCCGCAGAGTTAATACTAACCTTGTCTGCTCCAGCCCGTAACAAAGCTTTAACATTTTCTAAGGTTTGGATACCGCCGCCTACAGTTAGCGGAATAAAGACCTGCTCGGCAGTGCGGTAAACCACATCGAGAATTGTATCTCTGTCTTCATGAGTCGCTGTAATATCCAGAAACACTAACTCATCTGCCCCAGCATCGTTGTAAACCTTTGCCAACTCAACCGGATCACCTGCATCTTGGAGATTAACAAAGTTAACTCCTTTTACAACCCGTCCCGCCTTCACATCCAAGCAGGGTAAGATCCTTTTAGACAACATAGTAAATTCTCAACTCCTTGCTTCAATGTCTGGAATTTAAATTTTAAATTGGTACGTGTCTTCCCAACCCAAAATTTTCGCATCTGAGGTTTATTCTCAAATATTGCGATGTCGATGGCGCTCAACCAGTCCTCAAGTCAAAGTTAATAGCTGAATTATGGCGATAATCTCCTCGAAAAAACAGCCTCCCGAACCCAACAAACCACCCAAAGAGCCGCGGGAATCAGTAAAAGCATCTTCCCAAGAAAATATATTGCAGCCTGAAGCCGCTTTTGATGAACAAGGAAAGCCAGAAGAGAGTATCCGACCACAGCGATTTGCCGATTACATTGGGCAGAAAGACTTAAAGGATGTGCTAGAAATTGCTATCAAAGCCGCAAAATTACGGGGCGAAGTCCTGGATCACTTGTTGTTATATGGCCCACCAGGATTGGGTAAAACGACAATGGCAATGATTTTAGCATCAGAAATGGGGGTCAACTATAAAATTACGAGTGCGCCAGCGCTAGAACGTCCACGAGATATTGTCGGGCTATTAGTTAACCTTAAACCCGGAGACATCATATTTATCGATGAAATCCATCGTCTTTCCAGGATGACTGAGGAAATTCTGTATCCAGCTATGGAGGATTATCGCTTAGATATTACCATTGGCAAGGGTACAAGCGCTCGCATTAGAAGTTTACCCTTGGCGAAATTTACTTTAGTAGGAGCGACAACCCGCGTTGGTGCTTTGACTTCACCTTTACGCGATCGCTTTGGCTTAGTGCAGAAGTTACGCTTTTATGAAGTGGATGAACTTAGCCAAATTGTTCTCCGCAGTTCTCAACTACTACAAACCAACGTCACAGCCGATGGTGCAACGGAAATCGCCCGCCGTTCACGAGGTACACCACGAATTGCTAATCGGTTACTTAAACGAGTACGTGATTTTGCGGAAGTCAAAAAACTAACAGAAATTACTGAAAGTATAGCTGCTGAAGCACTCCAACTCTTCCAAGTAGACCCCTGCGGCTTAGATTGGACAGACCGCAAAATGCTAAGTGTGATCATTGAAAATTTCAATGGTGGCCCTGTGGGTTTAGAAACTATCGCCGCCGCCACAGGTGAAGATACCCAGACAATTGAAGAAGTATATGAACCTTACTTGATGCAGATTGGCTATTTAAGCCGCACACCGCGCGGTCGCATTGCCACAAAAGCTGCATATCAACATTTGGGATTCAAACCACCCAATGAGCAGTTGTCTATTTTGTAAAGAGACAGAGTGCGATCGCATAATCACGCTTCAGGGGATGTGAGATGATGCGATCGCAGACTGAAACAAAAAATAGAATGCTTCATGCGCCGAGATTCAATCTTTTATAAACTCTTTCAACAATCCCCCAGTTTATTATTTGAACTCTTGACAAATATACCAAACAATGCAGATTTTTATCGATTTGACTCGGTAGCTGTCAAAGAACCTAAATTTGAAATAGATGGCGTATTTCTCCCACCAGAAACCGAAGGTGCAGGAGTTGTGTATTTTTGCGAGGTACAGTTCCAGAGAGACGAAGAACTTTATGAAAGGGTATTTGCGGAATCCTCGTTATATTTCTACCGCAACCGTGCCAGATTCAGAGATTGGCAAGCAGTAGTTATCTACCCATCACGTAGCATTGAACAACAGGATATTTATCCTCATCGCACGCTACTAAATGGAGAGCAAGTCCATCGGGTGTATTTAGACGAGTTAGGTGAGATTCGTCAATTACCATTATGGGTAGCGTTAATGGTGCTAACTACAGTAGAGCCAGAACAAGCACCAACAGAAGCAAGGTATTTATTAACCAGAGCCAGTCAAGAAACATCCCCAAAGGCCAGCCGCGCCATAATAGAGATGATTACGACAATTATGGTGTACAAATTTGAAATATTAAGTCGAGCCGAGGTAGAGTTGATGTTAGGAATAACACTGCAAGAAACGAGAGTTTACCGTGAAATCAAAGAGGAAGGACGAACAGAAGAAGCTGCTAACTTAATTAGCCGACAATTAACTAAGCGGTTTGGACAGTTATCAGATGAAATGCGCTCATCAATTTCTGGTTTACCTTTACCTGTTCTGGAAGATTTGAGCGAAGCACTGTTAGATTTTGGTAGCCTTGCTGATGTACAGGTTTGGTTAGAGGCGGTGGAAAAATAAACTAAAAGACTTACGCACCAAGATTGTCTGTAGAGATTGGGTTTAGGGGTATGAGGGTTTTGGATACATCAACCCTTGTGTACACCCTTGACTTTTCGTTTTTATACTTACAGGTCGACGTAAATAAATAAGACCATCTGGAATTGCTAAAAAGCTAGTGGTATGACTATTATTTCTTTTGCCTTTTGACTTTCTACTTTTGCCTTGTTTTACTAGCTTGCTGTATGAGACAGTTTTCGCCATGATAAATGGTGGAATCTCCACCGCAGATAGACACAGGTAAACCCAGATGATTAAGTTAATTAGTGTTGTTCTTTGTCTGTTACTTGTGTTTGGCTGGGGTCAACCAGTCATGGCACAATCCCAACAACCCAACTTCACGCCAGAGGAACTGCAACAAGGTGAAGAATGGGCAAATCAAGCATTTACAGCGACAAATCAGGGTGACTTTGCCACGGCTGAACAATATTGGACAAAAATTATTGAAAAATTTCCGACGAATGCAGGTGCATGGAGTAATCGCGGAAATTCGCGAGTAAGTCAGAATAAGCTGCAAGAAGCATTAGCAGACTACAACAAAGCTGTAGAATTAGCTCCGAATGTGACAGATCCCTATTTGAATCGGGGTACAGCTTTAGAAGGTTTAGGAAAATGGGATCAGGCGATCGCAGACTATAACCATGTCCTAGAATTAGATCCAAAAGATGCAATGGCCTATAACAATCGCGGTAACGCCAAAGCAGGTTTAGGAAACTGGGATCAGGCGATCGCAGATTATAAAAAATCTACCGAAGTTGCACCCAATTTTGCCTTTGCTCGTGCTAACTATGCGATCGCTTTATATGAAACTGGCCAAATAGAGCAAGCAATCCGCGAAATGCGAAATATTGCCCGGAAATATCCCAAATTTGCGGATGTGCGTGCTGCTTTAACCGCCGCTTACTGGGTAAACGGCCAGAAAGGTGAAGCCGAAAGCAATTGGGTAGCCGCTTATGGTTTAGATCAACGTTACAAAGATATTGACTGGGTGAAAAATATCCGCCGCTGGCCGCCTACTATGGTGGCTGCTTTAGATAAATTTTTGAAACTTCAGTAATCAAAAAATCCCCAAGCTGCATCCTTTGATGGGTGCAGTAAATCCAAAATCTAAAATTGGTTGATGATTGATTGCCATAATTAGCTAAATTTTGAGCGATTGGGAATAAAAGCGATCGCATTCTCAGCTTTATATTCCCAAGGCCAGCTAGTTAGTATTTCATCACTACAATAATTCTGCAATCTTGGCAGGATTTAACTCTTGAACATTACTCAAAACTACTGCTGCTCCAGCTTTTTGGAGCATTTCACTATAGGCTTGAGAGCGTGCTGCTGTTTCCTGCACATGCGGCGGTAACACTCCAACACCAACCCAAGTCCGGTGCGGCTGTAATTCTCGCGCTTTACCGACTGTGTACATATCCGCGACAGTATCGCCCACATAGATGACCGCGGTATTACTTTGCCCATTCTCTAACTTATCAACAGTAGCAAACAATCCTGTAGGGTCTGGTTTACCGGGTGCGTCTTCCATCGCAATTAACACTGGAGATTGCAAACCCAAACGTTTTTCTAAAATGTAATTAGCAGAACCGCGAGTCGCACCGCTAAAAAATCCCCAAGCAATCCCAGCCTGGGTAAGCTGCTGGAGATACTCTGAGCTTAACAATAAAGGTTCATCACAAATATATCCCGTGAAATTATTCGGGTCTGGGCCACGGTAACGAGCTTGAAAGAAAGCAACAATAGTGTTGTAGTCTAGCTTTTTTTGATCTCGTTGTTGTCCTTGAGACTCACAGTAGCGGTAAATTAATTCTTGGGAGGCTTCCCAATCATTATTCCAAACACCTTCAGATTTGAGTCGGTCAATATCTAACGGTGTAGGACGATATGCAGCGTTAGTAAAATACTCTACAGTATCGGCGATCGCGCGGCGATAAGAACCGCTGACATCGCGCACAACACCATCAATATCAAAAACAACGAGCGATCGTGCTGAAGCTTGTGCCGTCATGGTTGCGTAGATAAAGAAAGATTTAAGCTTTTCAGATTTTAAATTGGATAAGTATTCATAATAAACACTTCTTTTCTATTCCCCACTCCTTGAAAAAGCTAATTGCTAATTACGGTTTAGTCATTGAGTTAGATATTAAGTTACAATAAGCAATCGCAAACTTAGTAAGTAATGCCCGGATATTTCCCGGAGGTGTGATTGACCAAGTTCATTCTAAAAATTCTTTGGTTGGAAGATAACGTTGCCCTAGCAGTTGACCAAGTTGTAGGTAAAGGTACTAGTCCTTTAACGAAGTACTTTTTCTGGCCTAGAAATGATGCTTGGGAAGAGTTAAAAAAGGAACTCGAATCCAAGCACTGGATTACTGAGCTAGATCGCGTTGAATTGCTTAACAAAGCAACAGAAGTGATTAACTACTGGCAAGAGGAAGGTAGAAACCGTCCAATGGCAGAAGCTCAATTGAAGTTTCCCGAAGTTGCTTTCACAGGTAGTGCTTGATACTGCATAATTAGCTGTTTTGCTACTTTTCAGATGTTCACAATTTGCTGCTCTTGTCCCTGCTGTCACAATCCAAAAATTGGGCAACAGGGTTGACAAACAGCAGCAAAAAATGTTGGTTCTATCTACTTAATTTTTACTGCTCTTTACTTTGTTGAGCAAATTGGTATTGCTTCCCCAACCTAAAAAAGAATGGGACAGTAGATTATCTGTAGAGACGTGATTAATCGCTTCTCTACAGCTGATGAGCTTTTTTTTATTCATACACGCCAGATAAATTGTTTGTATAAAAAACAACTTATAAATTATTTAAAATCACCACTATATACAAGTAATATTGCATACAATGGGTTGACCATAAGTGCAAAAACATAGCCCAGTATGCTGTTGCGTTTCTCTTACCAAGCTTTAATTACCCCTTTAGTAGCCTGTTTGAGTGTATTAGGAGTTAGCGCCCTTCAATTCCCGCGACTACAATCACTGTTAATTAACAAACAAGCTGCTTCTTTAGAAATTTTAGAACAAGACATTCAAGCTGAACATCTGCGTCTGAGTTTATTAAAAAAGTTACCTAGTTTTGGCTATGACAATTTTATGGCCAATTGGGTGTATTTGAATTTCTTACAGTACTTTGGTGATGACGAAGTTCGAGAAAAAACAGGTTACAGTCTTAGCCCAGAATATTTTGAAATTATTATTAAACATGACCCACGATTTTTAGGGGCTTATATAAGTCTTTCTACTAGTACTTCTATGTATGCTGCGATGCCAGAACGCTCTATCAAATTGATTCAGCAAGGTTTGCATTCTATCACGCCCCAAGTTCCTGAAAAATCATATTATATATGGCGTTATAAAGGTACTGATGAATTATTATTTTTAGGAAATTCTCAAGCCGCGCAAAACTCTTTCAATACGGCTGCAAATTGGGCTAATCAATATTCAGATCCTGAAAGTAAATATATGGCTCAGAATTCTCATCAAACTGCTGTATTCTTGAGCCAAAATCCTGATAGCAGGTACGCACGAATTGCCACCTGGGCAATTGTCTTAAATAATGGAGTTGATGAAAAGACTCGGAAAAGAGTTGTAAAAGAAATTGAGACTTTGGGAGGAACGGTAAGTAGTACCCCAACAGGAAACAAAATTACTTTTCCTCCCAAGGATTGAATAAACTACAGATTTTTAGCAATGAACTATTGATTACTGTTAATTATTCGTTAGCAGTAGGGGGAGTTACTGGTGCGGTAGATTGCTGTTGGCGTTGTTCGCGTTTTTTACGGTCGGCTGATATCATATCTGCCATTACCACCAGTGCTTGCGACATTTTCTCTAGATTAGAGCGATATAACTCTAAGTCTTTGCTGAGTTTATCCTCAGATAAATGCAGTCCAGCCGCAATAGTGTTGATTGCGTCAGTACGTTGCTTGTCATCTTTAACCAAGTCTGGGTCAGACTGCTCCAGTAAGGAGAATAGACCAATAGCAAACAAGCGATTGTATTTAAATTGAGAATTGTTAGCGATCGCTTGCAACTGTAATTGTAAATCAGGATCTTGATTTAAATGATTAGTTTGACTCAACCAAGCAATTAAATCATTAGCTGCTAAACTTTTTGCCAAAGTTTGCAATCTTTCAGCATCATGTCTATAGCGTTGTGCTTCTTGCTCTACAGCCTGACAGATAGCATGAAAAATTGATTCTTTGTCTCGTTCCGGTTGGTAGCCTTGCATAAAGCGGTCAAAAGTTGTGACAACGCCCAAGGCATAAATTGGATTGTAACTAAAATCAACATTTACTGATAGCAGGTGCATTTCCACCATCAACTCTTCTACTACCCGACGATAGATTGTGTTGATGGGACGGGTATGTAAGGAGTAGAAAGTTCGCTTTGTATCAGAGACAGTACGGACGTTATTCACAAAGAAAATATTAAGAATGTTAAGGGCGAAGTTATTTTATTGTCTCCCTTAAAGGCTACTTTGCCAAGTTCGGGTTTCTCATCAGAATCTTTGGTTAATTTGGTAGCATAAAGGGGATCAATTTTATTTGTGCAGTCTAGAAACAGAATCCTGAAGTCTGATTACTCTACCCAAACAGCAGAGAGTTGGAATAAAAAATGTGTAGGAAATTTGTTTTACCCACCAAGGTAAGCTTTTAAAGCAGTCTTGATGAGCCAATTTTACACATTTCATATTGAATTATTTTTGATCAAATATTTTTAATTGTGCATCTCAATTTAATTTATGAGCCTTTCACCTCTTCTAATTACTCTAGGTAAATACATCGCTGGGGAATTTGACAATCGGGAACAGGCTTTAGCAGAACCTGCTTGGTATGTCCACCTACGTATGTGGCAAAGACCAGTTAACTTATTCACAGAAGACAGTATTACCTTGTTTGCCGAGCAAGCTAATATTGTCAACTTAGACCGCCCTTATCGCCAACGAATATTGCGCTTAATGGCAGGTAAGGATGTTGATGCAGCTTTGCAAATCCAGTACTATATGCCTAAAAATCCAAGTGCCTTAAGTGGCGCAGGCCGCAATCCTGCTTTACTCAAGACACTCACAGTCGAACAATTGGATTTATTGCCAGGGTGTATACTCACGCTGACCCAGCAAGAATTGACTCCTAAAAATTACAAGTTTATCGCTACTCAACCGAACGAGGCTCGTTGCTGCTTTAGTTATCAAGGCAACAATGTACAAGTTTCCTTGGGGTTTGCAGCCACAGCAGCAGAATTTTATAGCTACGACAAAGGCATTGACTCAGAGACAGGCAAAGCAACTTGGGGAGCGATTTTAGGGCCTTATCGCTACACTAAACGGGAACATTACTCAGTTTTGAGTGGGGAGTGCTGAGTGTGAAAAATATTTACTAACAACGCACGAGAAAACAGCTTAAAGCTGAAAGTTAGTCTTTTTACTCAGCACTTAGTACTCGATTAACTAGCGATACTCCGAGGAACACCTTCTAAAGCTTCCTCTTCTGTTTCAAAAATTTCAAATACTGTGTCCATCATCGTAACTTCAAACACGAGTTTGGCTTCTGGGTGTACGTTACAGATGCGGAAACTGCCTTTGACTTTATCCGCATCACGCATCCCAGCTACCAAAGATGTGAGACCAGAACTATCAATAAAATTTACTTGACCAAGATTCACTACTACATGGCGACTGAGCTTGGAAATACATTCCTGCAACTTCAAGCGAAATTGCCAAGCTGTAGTAATGTCTAGACGACCAGCTGGTGTTAAAACTATGACGGTATTACCGTCCTGGGTTGTATAGGTTGTTTGTTCTATTTGTATCACTAAAAATCCCCGTGGCACTCATTTTCAAATTGACTATTGCTGGATTAACCCTGAGATTGGTGAGTCAAAGAACTTACTTTTTTGGTAATCTTGACTTTCGTTGGCACGAAAGCTTGCCAAAAACTTGGTAAATTAATTGACTCACCACTTGAGCAGACTATCCAGTGCTGACACTTGAGATAAACAAGTTATAGCTAAAATAGTCACCTATTTACTAGGTGCTTACCTTTAGTAGTGTAACTCACTAAAAAAGTGCAGAGTGCTAATGAAAGTGCTGAGTTGAAAGCGCTGAGTGCCAAGTAACGAATATGCAAAATTTTATATTCCTATACAACGCACCCAACACTGAAATTGCCAAGCAAATTAATCTAACCCAGGGGAGGTTACATTGTATGTGATCTTAGTGGGTTGCTTGCCAATTTATCCAGTCTTGGGGCTTGAGGAAAGTATTATATAATTCGGCTTCGGGGGAATTGGGTTCAGGCTGATAACCATATTCCCAACGCACTAAGGGCGGTAAAGACATGAGAATAGATTCGGTGCGCCCGTTGGTTTGGAGTCCAAAAATTGTGCCTCGGTCGTAAACCAAATTAAATTCAACATAGCGTCCGCGGCGGTACAGTTGGAAATTCCGTTCGCGATCGCCATACTCTGTTTCATGTCGCCGTTGGGCAATTGGCACGTAGGCTGGCAAAAAGGTGCGACCACAACCTTGGATAAAAGCAAATAAATCTTCCCAAGTTCGTTGCTCTACTACTCCTACTTGGTCGCTGTAATTAGCTGCTGGGCCTTTGGGGTTAGGGCCACGATATAAAGTACCTTGACCATCTTGATAATCAAAGAATAAACCGCCTACACCCCTGGTTTCATTGCGATGTTTTAAATAAAAATATTCATCACACCAAAGCTTAAACACTGGATAATACTCAGGATGGTGTTGATCGCAAGCCTGCTTAAAGGTTTTATGGAAGTGGGCAGCATCTTCAGCAAAAGGGTAATAAGGTGTCAAGTCAGCACCACCGCCAAACCACCAAACTGGCCCTGCTTCAAAATAACGGTAGTTTAAGTGAACTGTGGGGACATAAGGATTCCGGGGATGTAACACCAAGGAAGTGCCTGTGGCATAAAATTGGTGTCCCTCGGCTTCGGGACGTTGGGCTAAAATCGAGGGCGGCAAGTGAGAACCCCAAACTTCAGAAAAATTTACACCTGCTTGTTCAAAAATTTTGCCCTCACGTAACACACGCGATCGCCCACCACCACCCTCCGGACGTTCCCAAGCATCTTCTTGAAACTCACCCACACCATCTAATTCGGTCAATGCTTGGGTAATTTCGTCTTGCAGCTGTTTCATAAAGTGACTCACCCTCGCCTTAGCATCCGTTGGTGGTAAGAACTTGGACGATACTGCTTTTACTGTTGGGGTGTGCGAATTAGTCAACATAGAGATTCCCGAACCTTAATTACAATTGCCAAAAAGCCAGAAATTTTCAGTTAAAAATTTGTAGACAATCCGAACTCATTTTTTAGCTCGACTTGCTCAAACTAATGTTTTTTTGTCACGCTTTTACACTATTGATGTGTATGACTAGAGTTATTTTCCCTCAAATGCGTATAGGCTTGTATATTGACTCAGTTTTTTTTGTACTTCTTGATGGGAACATTCTGGTGTTATATCAACTTCTGGCAAGTTAGTATATGCCGTACTGATGATGGTGATGCCCCGCAAGCCTCGGTTTTCAGCCTTAGCAACCTTGTTGCCATCTGTGCCTAATCGTTACTTGCTATGCCACAACCAAATATTGAGAAATGTTAAGTAAGGGCAACTAGGATTGCTCACCATACCAGAGTTACCAGCAAGTCTGTAGCGAGGAGGATAAGGCAAATGCGAGGTTGGTTATCGAAATTCATCCACCGCAAACGTCGTCGGTTTTGTGCATCTTTAGTACGGACGTATCGAGAGATTAGTGATGCTTCTGTCGATGAACTATGGCAAAAGGTAGTTGACTTAACAGATGTTTCTTGGCATCCCCTACTAAAAAGTACCAACGTACCCTACGGATTAGTACCCAAACCTGGATTAATTTACCAAGCTGTCACACGCTTTTCACCCTTTCCTATTCGCATCTTTGTCGAGCGAGTCAATCCTAGAGAACTTTTGAGTGTGAGAGTTTTGGCTATTCCTGGCGTGGAAGAACGAATTACTTATCAAGTGGAATCTACGGTTTGTGGTACTTGTTTATCTTATTCTGTGACCCTAAAAGGCTGGTTATCCCCGCTAATTTGGTCATTTTCCCGTCCTTATGCAGATCGAGTAGCACGTTCTTTAGTTGAATCCGTAGAAAATGCCGCAGTCCAAGCGGTATCTAGTAAGAAAAAATCTCTTAATGATAGTTGCTTTGATTTTTAGAGTATAGATGTGACAGGTTACAGGTTACAGGCTACGGATAAAACAGGTACTGCCAAAATTGTTTTTTAATCCATAGTCTCTAGCCTCTAGCCTCTAGTTTGCTATTCCCAAGAAAGTTAAGATTCTATTAGGTAAGAATAAAAATTTCTTAAATTTTTTACGGCGGTAATGCTGAAAACACTATGTACGATGTCCTTGATTCCCGTTCTGTCTTAGAAGTATTGCGACCTGTACAAGACCCAGAACTCCGCAAGAGTCTGGTAGAACTGAATATGATTCGCAACGTTAACATTGACGGTGGCAAGGTGAGCTTCACTTTAGTTTTGACCACACCCGCCTGTCCCTTACGTGAATTTATTGTCGAAGATTGTGAAAAAGCTGTGAAAAAACTACCTGGGGTGACAGAAGTTAAGGTAGAAGTCACAGCCGAAACACCACAGCAAAAAAATGTACCCGATCGCAACGGTGTTCCTGGGATAAAAAATATTTTGGCAGTTTCCAGTGGCAAAGGCGGTGTCGGTAAAAGCACGGTAGCTGTGAATGTTGCCGTTGCCCTCGCGCAAACAGGGGCAAAAGTCGGCTTGCTAGATGCGGATATTTACGGCCCCAACGATCCCACTATGCTAGGACTGGGTGATGCTCAAATTACCGTTCGTTCTACAGACAAAGGCGAAGTTTTAGAACCTGCATTTAATCATGGTGTCAAATTAGTCTCTATGGGCTTTTTGATTGATAAAGATCAGCCTGTAATTTGGCGTGGGCCAATGCTAAATGGGGTGATTCGCCAGTTTCTTTATCAAGTGGAATGGGGTGAACTAGATTATTTAATTGTGGATATGCCGCCAGGAACTGGTGATGCCCAGTTAACTTTAACCCAAGCCGTGCCAATGGCAGGAGCCGTAATTGTGACTACACCACAAACGGTGGCTTTATTAGATGCTCGTAAAGGATTACGGATGTTTCAGCAAATGAACGTCCCTGTTTTGGGAATAGTAGAAAACATGAGCTACTTTATTCCCCCAGATATGCCAGATAAACAGTACGATATTTTTGGTTCTGGTGGTGGTGAAAAAACCGCCACCGAGTTGGGAGTTCCTTTATTGGGCTGCGTACCATTAGAGATTTCCACGAGAGTTGGTGGTGATAATGGTGTGCCGATTGTTGTGGCTGAACCAGATTCGGCTTCTGCCAAAGCATTAAAAGCGATCGCCCTGACCATTGCAGGTAAAGTATCAGTCGCTGCACTGACAGCATAAATTTTAATTTTTGTCTGATTCCTAGGCAGTTGCCTGGGAATACAGATTATGAATTGAGAATTTAGAAGTTAAAATTCAGAAGTCAGTATTTCTCGTAGTTTCAGTATGAGGATTCTATGTGGGAAAAATATTTTATTTTGAAAAATAAATTCAAAGGTTTGTGAACTCAATTACTCATACAATCTCAGAAAATTTCTCCTGAATTCTACTTACTGTATCCTAAATTCTTTTACTCAGTAAATTTAACTCTTCAAATTAAATTCTCAAATCGCACAATGTTGTTAAAACGTTCGCTCCCCAAAGTTCGCTGGAAATCTTGGGTCAAGCCTTGGCAGCAAATAGATTGGTTGTTATTTTGTTTACCTGTTGCTGTCAGTATTTTTGGCGGCATTATGATTCTGAGTACAGAACTCAAACAGCCAGTTACAGATTGGTGGTGGCACTGGTTAGTAGCTGGGATTGGTGTTTTCATAGCGTTGTTTTTATCTCGAATTCGCTACGAAAATTTACTTCAGTGGCATTGGATTACATACGGTCTGACTAACTTCAGCTTAATTGCGGTGATGCTGGCTGGTACTAGTGCTAAAGGCGCACAGCGCTGGATTAGCGTTGCGGGTTTTAATGTTCAACCGTCAGAATTTGCCAAAATAGGGATAATTATCACTCTAGCGGCTTTATTACACAAGCGCACAGCTTCTTCCCTAGATAACGTTTTTCGGGCTTTGGCAATTACAGCAGTTCCGTGGGGATTAGTATTTTTGCAGCCTGATTTGGCGACATCCTTGGTATTTGGGGCGATCGTTTTAGGGATGCTGTACTGGGCTAATGCCAATCCCGGCTGGCTAATTTTGTTAATTTCTCCAGTCATTTCTGCTATTTTGTTTAGTATTTACTGGCCTTTATCTGAGCCAATAGACTTAACGAAGGTACTAGCTGTTGGGTTGGGGTTTTTAGGATTTAAAGAAATAGGTTTTGCGTCTTTAGGATTCCTGAAAGAAATAGCTGTAACTCCTTTAGGCATTCTTTGGGCATTTGCAATGGCATTTGTTGGCTGGCTAACACTAACTTGGCGGCGATCAGGTCTTGCGGCTATTGGTGCTTGGACTCTCAATATTTTGGGTGGTGAACTGGGAGTTTTTGCTTGGAACCACGTCTTAAAAGAGTATCAAAAAGACCGACTTACTGTGTTTATTAACCCCGATCATGATCCTTTGGGTGCTGGCTATCACCTGATTCAATCACGCATTGCCATTGGTGCTGGCGAAATTTGGGGATGGGGTTTGTTTAAAGGGCCGATGACTCAACTCAATTTCGTCCCTGAACAGCATACAGACTTTATTTTCTCAGCGGTAGGTGAAGAATTTGGGTTTGTGGGTTGTTTAGTAGTGTTGTTTGTTTTTTGCTTGATTTGCTTCCGTCTGTTGCACGTAGCGCAAACAGCTAAAGATAACTTTGGTTCGTTATTGGCGATTGGTGTTTTGTCGATGATTGTGTTTCAGTTAATTGTCAATGTGGGGATGACCGTTGGTTTAGCCCCTGTAGCCGGGATTCCGCTACCTTGGATGAGTTATGGACGTTCTGCAATGCTGACTAATTTCATCGCATTAGGAATAGTAGAATCAGTGGCAAACTTCCGACAAAAGCAGAAGTATTATTAATGAGTCAATCAATTTTAGATTTTGGATTTTAAATTTTGGATTTGTTCTGCTCACTAGAGCAGGGCAAGAACGAAATAAATCTAAAATCGGCACAGTTAATAGTCAATAGTCAATGGTCACTAGTTTTAGTGCAAAAGACAAATGACCAATGACAGAGGACAAGTATTAAGCTATTAACAGTAAACCAGCGAGGGTAAAAATCATGATTCTGCCTGGAGCAACTGTTCGCGTCAAAAATCCCGCAGATACCTACTATCGCTATGAAGGACTCGTACAACGGGTAAGTGATGGCAAAGTAGCTGTGTTGTTTGAAGGTGGCAACTGGGATAAACTAATTACCTTTCGCCTGTCAGAGTTGGAACCTGTAGACACCACCGCAGGACGTAAAGCAAGTAAGAAGTAAAAAGTAAAAAGGCAAAAGAAAAATAATTAATCTCTTTTGCCTTTCGTCTTCTACCTTTTGCATTTTGCCTTTTAACCTTGATTCTATGCGTCTTCCTCTACCACAATTTGCAACAAGCGATCGCCACCCCAATCATATTGCGGAGGTGATTGAGACTAACACTACTGAATTTCTGGCGCAATGCTTGGAACCAGAAGACTTGAGCTTTCCAGCGATGCCACCTTTTGGTAGTTGGGTTTGTGCTGTAGATGAAGAATCTGGTAATCAAGTGTATGCTGTGGTGTCTTATGCCACAACCATGCCGATAGATTCTATACATCGGGCTGTGGCGCTGGGGTTGTCATTGCAAGATTTACGCGAGGAACAACCCCAGATATTTGCTATGCTCAAAACTGAATTTCGGGCGGCGATTGTTGGTTTTGCACCGCCTTCCCCCAATTCCCACGAAATCTCCAGAATATATCAGTATCTACCACCCCGCCCGCCGCAAATTCATCAAGCGGTTTATCGATGCGAAGCGGAAGCAATTATTAAATTTACAGAAGAATTAGATTTTTTACGGACATTATTGTCTGTAAATGGTGCACCAGTTGAGTCTTTAACCGCAGCAGCCATTCGAGATGTTTACCAGTTACGCAAAGCTGACCGAGAATGGCTAGTCAAGGCAGGACGGATGCTGAGTGTGCTTTTAAAAGACGATTATGATCGCTTACGGTTTATTTTAAGTCAAATCCATCCATAGGTAGTTATTTTCTCAACAATTACCTCAGTAGTTTGAAATAAACTGTTTTGTCATTTGTCAGGGTGGCTTTTATAATTATTTATTTTGATTGAGCGATCGCCGTTGAGGATATCGCTACTTTGCCGTCGCCCCTTTAAGTATTTCCTATGGAACCAGTATTACAAGTTCTTGCTCTAGAAACAACTTCCCAAGTTCTGGGTCAGGAACCAATCGTTCCCTTAGCAATTTTGTTGCTGGTTATTTTAGTCGTCCCCATCCTGTTTGAGCGTCTCAGACTACCAGGGTTAGTTGGTTTGGTAGGTTCTGGAATTGTACTAGGCCCATCAGGTTGGAATCTATTCCATAGTGATTTATCAATCATTAACCTACTATCTGACATTGGCTTAATTTATTTGATGTTTTTAGTAGGTTTAGAACAGGATTTCAGACAATTACACCAAAATCAGAAACGCTCTTGGGGATTTGCTGGTTTCACCTTTGTTATCCCTTTGTTGATGGGAATCTTACTAGGAAGGATTTTTGGTTTTGCGATTAATACATCTATATTAATAGGCAGCTTATTCACTTCTTATACTCTTTTAGCTTATCCCATTCTTAGCCGCCTAGGAGTTATTAATAATCCAGTTGTTAGTGCCACCATTGGAGCGACAATATTTACTGATATTAGCGCTGTTCTGATTTTAGATGTTTGTTTATTAAGTTTACAAGCAGATGTATTGAGTTTATCTTACATACTCACCTTGTTAGGTAGGCTAATTATTTACACAACAATTATTTTGCTGGGTTTTGATTGGGCTGGGCAAGAATTTTTCCGCCGTTCTGGAGATGATGAAGGGAATAAACTTTTATTTGTATTGTTATCAGTATTTATTGCCATAATTAGCGCTAAACTCATTGGGATAGAAAAAATCGTCGGAGCATTTTTAGCAGGTTTGGCGGTTAATACAGTAGTAGGTGAAAGCCCTACCAAAGACAAGCTTGTCTTTGTTGGTAGTGTGCTATTTATTCCCGTCTTTTTTGTTAAGCTTGGTTTGCTAATTGATTTACCTGGGTGGAGCAGCAGTATGACAACTTTAAAGTTAATGCTGTTAGTTGTTATTGGTGTAATTGTTAGCAAATTTTTAGCAGCGTTGTTAGCAAAAATCTGTTATCGCTACAACTGGCAAGAAATGTTAACTATGTGGTCTATATCACTGCCCCAAGTCAGTACGACCTTAGCTGGTACTTTTTTAGGGTATCGTGCTGGCTTGCTGTCAATGGAAGTATTACATAGTGTTGTGGCATTGATGCTGATTACATCAACTTTAGGGCCGTTGCTCACCAATGGCCTAGCTGTTGCGGTCACACCTACACCCCTGGTAGAAGCACTAACAGTAAATTTGCCTGAACAAAAAAGTGCAGAAAAACACAGTAATTTTACTATAGTTGTACCTATATATAATCCTCAAACACAGCAATACTTAATGGAAATGGCGGCCTTATTAGCTCATCCAGAAAAGAGCAAAATTATCGCGTTAAGTATTGCTACTGCTGCGGCTCGAATGGATGCACCACAGTTAGAAGCATCTCTGCAACAGAGTGAACGCTTATTAGCAAAAGCTAACGACCAGAGTCGTAATTTGGGCATAGAAACATTATCACTACTGCGAATTGATAATGCCTTTGCGTCAGGAATTACCAGAGCCGCACGAGAGCAAAAGGCGAGTTT
Source organism: Nostoc cycadae WK-1 (assembly GCF_002897135.1). Taxonomy (NCBI): domain Bacteria; kingdom Bacillati; phylum Cyanobacteriota; class Cyanophyceae; order Nostocales; family Nostocaceae; genus Nostoc; species Nostoc cycadae. Next base: position 89,389 of record NZ_DF978433.1, read on the forward strand.
AATAGTGATGGGTTGGGATCAACGAACTGGGTTGCGATCGCGTTTATTTGGCAATGTAATTGATACTGTACTATGGGCATCTCATTGTTCTGTAGCTGTGACTCGGCTGGTGGAATCACCCCAGAAAATTCAACGCATTCTCGTACCATTAGAAAATTTAACTTCCCCTGTATTGCCTGCTGTCCAGTTTGCCCAAATGCTGGCAGATACAAACCAAGCCCAAGTTACAGTTTTGAATGTGTGCGATCGCCGCATTAGTTCTAGTAAAATCGCAGCAAGGCGATCGCAACTTGCAGTTTTAGTGTCGCAATTAGCTCTGGCAAATCCCCCAGAAATTCAAATTATTGCTCATGAAAATGTTGCCCAAGCAATTTTACAGGCAGCACGATTGTATGACTTAGTAGTGTTACCCTTCGTACGCAATTATACTATCCCTGGTGGTTTAGTTATGAGTGATCTCACCACTCAGATAGCCAGGCAACTTACTTGCTCTATTGTCATTCTGAGAGATGCACAAAATACTCAAATCAGCGCCACACCAAAAAGTGTTGCTAACACTACCTCTACTGTTTAAGGCATTTGCGAAACTCACAACTTAAGATGGGTAATTTGGCAACTTCAGCTAGATCAAAAGTTAGTACTGATTATAATTAGTGTTTTACTGTAAACTTTATTTTGTTGAAGATTTCATGAATTCTAGGGCAGAAACGCTCAACCCTTAAGTGATGTTTGCTATTTTGCTAGATGAATTGTCCAGCAACTAAGTGTCAATGTAACAAAATTGCATACATAACAAAATAATCAATCCCAAAATACATTACTAATTTAGCTCTGTGCGCCCTGCATTTTTGCATCTCGGCTGGGTACTCTAAAAACAAGCTAAACAGCCACTACTAGTATCTGTAAATATCAGGAAAACTATGAGAATTTTGGTGACGGGCGGCGCTGGGTTTATTGGTTCCCATCTTATCGACCGATTAATACCTCAAGGGCATGAAGTAATCTGCTTAGATAATTTTTATACGGGTACTAAACGTAATATCTTCAAATGGATGGGGAACCCCAACTTTGAGTTGATCCGCCACGATATTACTGAGCCAATTCGTTTAGAAGTCGATCAAATTTACCATTTAGCTTGTCCAGCTTCACCTGTACATTATCAGTACAACCCAGTGAAAACCGTTAAGACTAACGTTATGGGAACACTGAATATGTTGGGGTTAGCAAAGCGTGTAAAAGCAAGATTTTTGTTAGCTTCAACTAGTGAAGTTTACGGTGATCCGGAAGTTCATCCCCAAACCGAAGACTACAGAGGTAACGTTAATCCTATTGGACTGCGTTCATGTTACGACGAAGGTAAAAGAATTGCTGAAACTTTGGCATTTGACTACTACAGACAAAATAAAGTTGAGATTCGCGTAGCACGGATATTTAACACCTACGGCCCACGGATGTTAGAAAACGATGGTCGGGTAGTCAGCAACCTGGTTGTCCAAGCACTACGGGGTATTCCCTTAACTGTGTACGGAGAAGGTACACAAACACGTAGTTTTTGCTACGTATCAGATCTAGTAGAAGGACTGATGCGGTTGATGAATTGTGAATTCACTGGGCCGATAAATTTAGGTAATCCTGACGAATACACCATCTTGGAATTGGCGCAGGCTGTTCAGAAGCAAGTAAATCCCGATGCCGAGATTAAGTTTGAACCTCTACCTTCAGATGATCCTCGCCGCCGTCGCCCTGATATTACCAGAGCAAAAACTTGGTTAAATTGGGAACCTACCATTCCTCTGCAAGAGGGGTTAAAACTGACAATAGAGGATTTCCGCGATCGCATAAACAGCGATACCTAGGATTGAAGCTTCACCGCAGTTGCTAAAACTGCTCTGAACTATAGTACAAGCTAACTTTTAGCCATAGCTTGCACTGGAATGATTAGTTAATAGACGATGCGTAGATGTCATATTAACGACTTCATTTTTGCAGAATAACCCCAAGAAAGCGAGGAGATAATAAAATGCGTGTTTGCGTAATTGGTACTGGGTACGTTGGTTTAGTTACAGGTGCTTGCTTGGCTCACATTGGGCATGATGTAGTTTGCATAGACAACAACGAAGAAAAAGTTAAACTCATGAAGTCTGGGCAATCGCCAATTTTCGAGCCTGGTCTTTCAGAAATTATGCAATCTGCCATTCAATCTGGCAAAATCGAGTTTTCCACAGATCTCGCTGCTGGGGTTGCCCACGGTGAAATTCTGTTTATTGCGGTAGGTACACCACCTCTACCCAACGGTGAAAGCGATACCCGTTATGTTGAAGCTGTAGCTCGTGGTATCGGAGCTAACCTCAATGGTGGCTATAAAGTTGTCGTTAACAAATCTACAGTACCCATTGGTTCTGGCGACTGGGTGCGAATGATTGTTTTAGATGGAATTGCAGAACGTCAAAAAACACTGGTACCAGCAGGTGGTGTGCCTAGCGATGACAAATTGCCAGAACTAGCCGCACATTTTGATGTTGTCAGCAACCCAGAGTTTTTGCGTGAAGGGTCGGCAGTTTTCGATACCTTTAACCCCGATCGCATTGTCCTAGGCGGTAATAGCTCAAAAGCGATCGCTATGATGCAGGAACTTTATGCACCAATTGTCGAGCGCAAGTTTGCGGCTGACCAATCTTTGCCACCTGTACCTATACTGGCTACAGACCTCAGTTCGGCAGAGATGATCAAATACGCTGCTAATGCTTTCTTAGCCACCAAGATTAGTTTTATTAACGAAGTTGCTAACATTTGCGATCGCGTTGGTGCTGATGTGACTCAAGTAGCCAAAGGTATTGGTTTAGACTCCCGCATCGGTAACAAATTCTTGCAAGCCGGCATTGGTTGGGGTGGTTCTTGCTTCCCCAAAGACGTTTCAGCGTTGATTCACACTGCTGATGATTATGGTTACGAAGCTCAATTACTCAAATCAGCAGTTAGTGTTAACGAACGCCAACGTTTGATTGCTTTGGAAAAACTTCAGCAAGTCCTGAAAATCCTCAAAGGTAAAACAGTTGGCTTGCTTGGTTTAACCTTCAAACCAGATACCGACGACTTGCGCGATGCACCTGCACTCAACTTAATTGAGCAACTCAACCGCTTAGGAGCCAAAGTTAAAGCTTACGACCCCATTATTTCTCAAACCGGGATGCGTCATGGTTTGTCTGGCGTTTTAGTAGAAACTGATGCTGAAAGACTAGCCGATGGTTGTGATGCTTTGGTACTCGTAACCGAATGGCAGCAGTTCAGCCAGTTAGATTATGCCAAAATGGCACAACTCATGAACAATCCTGTCGTGATTGATGGTCGTAACTTTCTCGACCCTGAAACAATGGTGAGAGCAGGCTTCCAATACGTTGGTATTGGCAGATAGATCTTAATTCTTGATTTTTCAAATAAACAGCCGCGATAATTTGCGGCTGTTTATTTGAGATTAAGGGAATTAATTAAAAGTTGTAACCAACACCGAACAGCAAACCAACATCAGTCTGATCTAAAAAAGCAGCATTGACAGTACCATTAAGGGTAAAGCGATCGCCTAAAGGTACATCCACGCCACCAGTTAACAACAGTCCAACGTCAGCATCATTACTAGTTTCGATAGCGACACCAGCACCAACAAAAGGAGATACTGGGAAGCGTTGCTCACCTGTAGGATTCACTGAACGAGGTAGAAAATCGAAAGTTACGGGTACTAAAACTACAGTATCGTCGCCAAACACTGCGGAAGGGCGTACAGAAATGTAGTTAGTTAGACCTACTTTGCTAATTACCGCAATATTTCCTTCGCTTAAAGCTGAGTCTCCACCCAAACCGATGTTCCCAGCAACTCCAATGTAGCTAGAACCACCACGAGTCGCTCTACCAGCTTCAATATTAGTTGTACCAGTTCCGCCAGGAGTAGTTTGATTGTCTCCTGGTTGTTGACTAACATTCAAGTTAGGTGGAATCAGAACTTCATTAATAACGTGAATTACACCATTACTAGCTTGCACATTTGGTTGGATAACTCTGGCATTATTGACAGCAATTTGATTATTAGCGCTATCCACCTTGATATTTACAGATTCATCTTCCGATGTTCTCAGTTCACCAGCCTGAAGTTGACTCGCAGTTAATGAGCCAGGAACCACATGATATCTGAGAATTTTCAACAACAGTTCTCTGTTTTCTGGCTGTTGTAATTGCTGTACAGTACCAGCTGGCAAAGCTGCAAACGCCTGATCTGTAGGTGCAAAAACTGTATAAGGGCCTGGTTGTTGTAAAGTATCAGCTAAACCTGCTGTCCGTAATAAAGTAGTTAAAGTGCTAAAAGAATTATTAGACGCGGCGATGGAAACAATATCATTACCAGTTTGAGTGCTGCCAGTTTGAGTGCTGCCAGTATTGCCTGCAACTATATAATTAGCAGCCGTCACATTACTAGCCAGAGGTTGCGCCTGTCCTTGTCTGACTAAGGCTTGATACAACAAACCAGCGGCTTCAGCACGAGTTAAGGGAACTTGGGGATTGAGTTGTTTAACATCTGGGTAGTTGACAACAATGTTAGCTTGAGTTGCCGCAGCTACATTGTTCACTGCATAGTTAGGAATTGCCGAAGCATCAGTGTAATAAGTGTTGAGAACATCTGATGCAGTGCCACTACTATTTAAATTTAAACCACTGGATAAAGCTGCGATCGCCTGAACTTTGGGAATTTGCAAATTTGGCTGAAACACATTACCAGGATATCCCGTCATAAATCCTGTTTCATAAGCTTCTTGAATCGCCGAAGCAGCCCAATAGTTAGCCGGTACATCTGTAAATCCACCTGATCTAATTTGCCGAACTGGATTTTGATTAAAAGCTTTTTGAATCATCGTCGCAAATTCGGCGCGAGTGACAGCTTGGTTAGGTTTAAATGAACCATCAGGAAATCCCGAAATCACATTTCTAGCGGCTAATGCTTGAATAAATGGAGTTGCCCAATAGTCGGAACTTACATCAGAAAAGTTACTTGTAGCAGTTGGAGATGAAGAAGGTGTAGCAGATGGAGAAGGTATAGCAGATGGAGAAGGTGTACTCGATGGCGCAGGTGTAACAGATGGATCTGTAGTTTGTGCCGAAACGATGTTCGGGCTAACTGTAGCGGTTGTTACGCCTAAAACCAGCAAAGTTATATGTGCTAATGACCAACCAAATAAATTATTCATGAAAATTTCCTCCAGAACAAAATAGAAATATGGAAAATCTAAATATTTCAAGACATGGCAATTTCAGTTCCTGCTAAAAACCATGTATTAATCAGATAATTTACAGTGGTCTTTAGTAGTAGGAAGCTCATCTCAGTTACTGATTTGATCAGGATACTTTTTTTAAGTAGTTCCGTAATCTTCCTGCTGCATGATATTTAGTAATATTTAGAACGGGAAAATCGATAGTATATCTATAGTTAATAATTTCAAAAATTACTAGATTTCAACAACTAGCTAAAAGGTTACATTTATTAAATAAATTATCTTACTTTAGATAGTTGCCTATTTGTGAGAATTTGCTAGTTTTTTCGCCTAAAACAGCAATTCATCTGCCATAATTAGAGTATAGCAACCATCAAGCTGCCAGCTTTTCAAGATGTATCGCAGTAGGAAAAATAGTTTTTTGGTGTGTTTTGCGAAATTTCAAAACAAATAAAAAATCCATTGGCTGGGAATATTAGTGCAGAAGTACTCACAAGTACTTTGCTACCAACAAAGTGCATCCTTATGTATTTATATTTCCTATTATTTAGTGTAAGAAACTCAGTCTTTAGGAAGGGAAAGTTGCCACTAAAACAAAATCTAGAGCAATTGTGGATTGTACGTTGTGGTGCTGCTGTGTTGCTGTTTGGTCAAGTATTACTCCATTTATGTCAGGGAAAAGCTTACTATCGTAAAATTTTGGAACACATGGTGACGGCTGGGCCTGGTTCTATTTCTCCAGTTTTGCTTGTAAGTGGTTTTGCTGGCATGATTTTTACTATTCAAACAGCCAGAGAATTAGTCCAGTTTGGTGCTGTTAGTGCGGTGGGGGGAGCTTTTGCCTTAGCTTTTTGCCGAGAATTAGCTCCAATTTTGACAGCTAGTATTCTGGCTGGACAAGTTGGTTCTGCTTTTGCCGCAGAACTGGGTGCTATGCGCGTCACAGAGCAAATTGATGCACTTTACATGCTCAGAACAGATCCCATAGATTATTTAGTACTTCCTAGAGTCATCGCCTGCTGCTTAATGATGCCTTTCATGATGATTTTTGCTGTGATGATAGGCATTACTGGTGGTGTATTTGCTGCATGGCAATTTTACCAGATTGTTCCAGAAGTATTTTTAGAATCAGTCAGAACTTTTTTAGCACCCTCAGATTTAATGATTATTTTGTTAAAAGGATTCATTTTTGGAACCCTAGTTGCTGTTAATGGTTGTAGTTGGGGACTAACTACCAAAGGTGGAGCTAAAGAAGTAGGAGAATCAGCAACAACAGCAGTTGTTACGACCTGGGTATCAATTTTTATGATGGATTTTGTGCTAACTGTGCTGCTATCTGGACAGCCAAACTTTTAATAATTATGAAGAGACATAGTAAGTATTTATGCGTAAATATTTTAATAGTTTTTATACGTATTTTCCGAAGTTAAAAATTCTTGCCAAAATGCCATTTGATTCAGCAATCTCTAAATTTGGTTGTTATATTGTATTAAATAACTATGTAGCTGATTATGGGGAAAGCTGTGCGTGATGATTTACATGGTTTAGAAATTAGCCAAAAAGAATTACAACAACTGACTAATTTGCCTGTCAAATATCAACTAGTTTTAATTACTAATCCTCTAAAAGAATTTAGTAAACAGCTTATATATAAAATGAAAGGCTCAGAAGGAGCGACAGTAGTTTTTATTAGCTTTTCTATATTTGTTTTTAGTTATTTAATTTTTGATATTATTATTAAGTTATTTGCCAACTGGTTAACCATGCCATCTTGGATACTATTATTAATAGTATGTTTTGCTGGTAGCGCTACAATACAGATAATTTTTTATTTACTATGGCGCAACATTCGGAAAATCTTAAAAGAGAATATGACTAACTCCCTAGAAATTCTCTTAGAAGATGTTGACCGATATAATGCAGTAATAAAAGCAATAGATATTAATGACCAAATAGAAGCGGCTGGCAATCCCGAAGTTAGTATCCAAAAAAGAGAAAAAGTAATTGCTGCATTACAACTAACTAGAGCAGATTTAGTCCGAGCTTTGAAGACAGAAAGAATTTTGCGAGAAAATCAGAATTTTATTATTAGCAACACTGAGTTATTTGCCAATAATTTAGCAACTTTAACCACAATGCAAGTTACAGAAAAAGCGACGGAGCATGGCAAGTTATTAAATGAAGCTTTGCAGATTGCTTTAGATGTGCAGTATGAAATGAAAAGATTACAAAGTCCAGGTTGAAATTTATAGACAAGATTGACTGATAAATCTTATCTGTTAAAACTGGGTTGATATAAATAATGAACCGCCAATTAATAAAGGTGTAAAATAAGTGTTATTGAGTCATCAATGAGGATGGCGCTCGCTAAAAATCTATCATTTTATTAACTTTCTCAGAGTTAGATTTGAGTACTGCACAAATTTTGGTGGGAAGGAATTGGATGAAACTGGTGTAATAAATCTGCGATCGCATACTTTTTCTGTTTTGATTTCCCACTGTCCCAATTCCCAGTCTAATATAAAGAAGTGTAAATTAAGCGATCGCCTACAGGCATGGACTGGAAAGAAATTAGAGGTAACTGGGTACTCATTCCCAAAAATCCTATAGGTATTATCCATTTTTTGGGAGGTGCATTTGTGGCGACTGCACCCCACCTAACTTACCGTTGGTTACTCGAACAGATAGCCAGTAAGGGATATGTTGTGATTGCGACTCCCTTTGTGAATACTCTAGATCATATAGCGATCGCCCAATCTGTTTTATTAAACTTCGACCGCACTCTAGAACGCTTACATGACTCGGCTGTATTGCGGAAGCTTTATCTTCCTACCTACGGTATTGGACACAGTATGGGTTGCAAACTTCATTTGCTCATCGGTAGCTTGTACCCTGTAGAAAGAGCCGGAAATATCTTAATCTCGTTTAATAATTATGCGGCTAAGGATGCTATTCCCTTAGTTGATCAATTAAATTCTACTTTGTCAATTGAGTTTACCCCCTCGCCATTAGAAACCAATAAAATTGTCCAAGAAGGCTATAAAATCCGCAGGAATTTATTAATCAAATTCAATAATGATAACCTCGACCAATCAGCTGGTTTAACCAAAATATTACAGCAACGCTTTCCAGATATGGTAACGGCACAAACCTTACCTGGAACTCATACTACCCCGCTAGGACAAGATATCAAATGGCAAACAGGAGCTTCGTTTACTCCTTTTGACGCTTTGGGACAATGGTTTAAGCAAGAGGTATACCGCGATTTAACCCAACTCAAGCGTGCTATCCTCTTGTGGATGAATCCTTTATCACCACCGTAATTTTTGATGAGATAGAATAATTATTAATGATTTCGACTTTTTATGTTCCAAATATTAGTAATTGACGATGACTCAACAATACAAATATTTCTGAAAAGACTGTTAGAAAAACAAGGTTATGAGGTAATTACTGCTAGTGATGGAGAAGAAGGAATTGCGAAGGCGATCGCTACTCATCCGGCACTCATTATTTGTGATTGGATTATGCCTGTATTAAATGGGCTAGAAGTATGTAATTACATTAAAACAGATCCTAATTTATCTACCAGTTTTTTTATTTTATTAACATCTTTAGATTCTGTCTCTGATCGCGTTAAGGGATTAGATGCGGGGGCTGATGATTTTATCACTAAACCTATTGAGCAGAATGAATTAAAAGCTAGAGTCAGAGCAGGATTACGGCTACATCAATTGAGTCGAGATTTGCAAATCCAAAAGCAGCTTTTAGAAACAGAATTGGCACAAGCTGCTGAGTATGTGCGTTCACTTTTACCTTTACCAATAACTGAACCACTACATATAAATTCTTGTTTTATTCCTTCACGTCAACTTGGTGGTGATTGTTTTGATTATTATTGGTTAGATGATGATTATTTGGCAGTTTATTTATTAGATACAGCCGGACATGGACTCAAAGCGACTCTCCCATCAATTTCTGTATTAAATTTACTGCGATCGCGGGCGCTGAAAAGTTTAAATTACTATCAACCAAGTGATGTACTGCGGGGATTAAATGAAACTTTTCAGATGAATTATCAAAATGATAAATACTTTACTATTTGGTATGGTGTTTATCATCGAATTACCCAGCAGTTAGTTTATGCTAGTGCTGGTCATCCACCAGCCGTATTAGTATCGGGTAAATCTCCTAAAAACACAGAAGTTCAGCTATTGAGAACTCCTGGGATGCCAGTTGGGATGTTTCCTGAAGCCAAATACGTTGATGCTTGTTGCCAAATTGAAAAATTTAGTAATCTCTATATTTTTAGTGATGGGGCTTACGAAATTACAAAAGCAGATGGAACTCTTTGGAGTTTAGATGGTTTAATTCAGATATTAGTCAGCTTACAAAATACGCTTGATTGCCCATTAGAACAAGTATTGAATTACCTTATTGCTTTAAACTCCAAAGAGACTTTTGATGATGACTTATCAATCTTACAAATTCAATTTGATTAATTAATTTTTGGAAAGCACAACTTGATGAAATTCATCTTGGCTAGGAAAAATTTCAAAAACTTTGTCCATACCAGTCAATTCAAATAAAATTCTCACTTGCTCATTAATAGAACAAAGAACTAGTTTGGTACCTGTTGCTCTTAATGCTTTGAAGGCTAATACTAAGGCACCTAACGCTGAACTATCCATAAATGTTACATCTTGACAATCGACTAGCACAATTTTTGCGCCACTTTCTTGAAGTTCAGTAATATTATCTCTAAGATTTTGTGAATTGTTTGTGTTGATAATGCCGTTGAGTTTAACAATTTGTACTTGGTTATCCATACTATTTTCTCCCATTGCTATATGAAAAAATCCAGATTTTGTTAGTATTATATACTAATAGCTATTTTGAGCAAAAAAATAGCAAAACAAAAGTCATTAATTACTAGAAATCGCTAGATTTATGGCAATCTTTTCAAGATGTGATTTGTAGATAATACATTTTCAAGCCTAATTAAGAAGTATCCATAATTTCATTTGCCAGATTCATCAATACGCAAAAATTGTTTTATTCATCTTGCCGTAACGTAAATTACAAAATTAAATTTTGGCAATGAATTTTTTCAAAATTTTAGTGCAAGCGGTAGATATATGAACATAACTGAGAACCAAAAGTAATTTTTGTATCAATCACACCAGAATCTAGTTAGCATTATGGTGATTCCTTGAATAAATTTATTCAGGTTTTCAGAGGCGATCGCCTCGACCATATTATTATTCCCAATATCTATAATTCTTTTCACACAAATTAGTCCAGCAAAAAATTATAAATTTAAATACAGTCTCGTCAAACTGGCTCAATTAAACTCACTTTAGCTCTATAGACCAGTTTCTCGCCTTGCAAGTAGCCACTGTAGCGGACTTTGACTAATTCTCCTGGCTGTACTGTTCCTGTCATTAATTGATGGATCTGGGGATCGTAGGGTATTTCTGCACCTATTGGTGCGATCGCTTCTATCCCCCAAGCCTGTAACAGTTTTTTCAGGGGGTTCTCCACTAATGGGAGTATCTTCACCGCCTCAAACTGCGGATTTTCCCGCGCTTTCTGGGCGGCGGCGGGAAATTGCAATAATAAAGATTCCAGCAGTTGTAAACTCGACTGCTGGAATTCTTGGAGTAATAACTCTCGCTGTTGTGCTATTTGTAATTGCGATCGCTGGTATTCTTTTTTTAAATCTGCAATCTCCTGTAACATCTGCTGAGTCGATACTTCATTACCTTTACTCAACTCTAGTAATGAAAAAGTTGTGACTAATTCGTTCAACGACACTTGGAGAACGGAAGACAACTTTAACAGTACATCCACTCGCATCTGCTCTACCTCTCCCCGCCGCAACCGCAATATTTGTCTCTCTGAGACACCAGCGGCTTTACTCAAAGCTTGAAAACTTGTAATTCCCACTTTTTGGGCTAAATCTTGCAGCTTTTGGGTGAAATCAGGATTTGGCATTGGCTACTCAAGATGAAGAATTCAGGTTGAAGGATGAAATTGATAATTTAGACTTCACACTTCATCCTTCATATTCCTTATTCTTCCAGCAAACTTCTCAACATCCAAGCTGTCTTTTCATGGACTTGCATCCGTTGAGTTAATAAATCGGCGGTGGGTTCGTCGTTCACTGCATCTACCACAGGAAAAATTGACCGCGCAGTTCGCACTACAGCTTCTTGTCCCTCAACAAGTAACTGAATCATCTCCTTGGCTTTGGGAACTCCGGGAGTTTCGGGAATCGAACTGAGTTTGGCATATTCGCTATAAGTTCCAGGTGCGGGATAACCCAAGGCTCTAATTCGTTCAGCAATTAAATCTACAGCTAAAGCTAGTTCTGTATACTGGGTCTCAAACATCAGATGTAATGTTTGGAACATTGGCCCTGTAACATTCCAGTGGAAGTTATGGGTTTTTAGATACAGTGTATAAGTGTCAGCCAACAGGCGAGACAATCCTTCGGCAATTTTTGTTCTATTTTCTTCGTCGATGCCAATATTTACATTTTTTACTGTTGCTTGGGATGACATAATTTTCTCCTAAACTTATTATTTGAGGATTAGGGACTAAGAATGATGAAGTTAAAAGCTGAATTATGAAATTTCATACTTCAAACTTCATACTTTTTATGCTAGGTGCATCTTGAGAACGCTGCGAGGAGCTTTACGGACTCTGGCTAATATGGTTTCTTGGCCTAAACGCTGGCAAGCTTCATAACGATGGCAGCCAGAAAAGCCATAATACTGTCCGTCTACTTCTAGAATATCGATGGGTTCTTGCTGCCCAATTTCCGCAATAGATTCCATTAAGGCTCTTACCTTCTGTGGATCATTGATACGGGGCAAGGGACGTTTAATTTGATTTAATGGAATTTCTTGGACTTTGGCCATAAGGAGTTGATCCAACTAATTCTGTTTTGTGCCTATATGTAAATCATAGTCGTTATGACTTTGATTTGCAAGTGATTTAGGTAGCTAAATTGGGAATGGTACTATTGGAGCGTTCATGCGACAAAACCACTACGCTACAAAGCAAATGGTAACTCTGCCCCAGCGCAATACGAAAAGGCAGAATCAAGTCACGATTGAATTTTCGTTTTGGCGTTTGTCTTACACAGTAGTAACGACATTTTGCTTATTGGGGCTGACAGCCGCATCAGGGCCTGGGAGCAACAGCACAGACGTAGAATTGAGAGTAGGAATTGTACAGAGATTTGGCGAAAAATCCACGGCCAAGCTGCAACTAGAACCGACAAAAGGCGATCGCTTGCGGTTAAGATTTCCAGTAGGCAACAAGCAACAAACCATCGTCACCGACAAGCCTGTCAAACTCGAAACAGTCATGCAAGCTTTGGCAAAACCTGTAGTTGAGGAAGTGGTGGTTTTAGGGACATATCGTACCTTTGAAACAGCAGAAGATAGTGCTAATAAATGGCGTTCTCAAGGGATAGAAGTTGAAATTTCCCAGCCAGAACGCTGGCAAGTGTGGGCCAAGCGAGATGTTTACAGTACACCTTTATTACGTCGATTGCTATTCCAGAACTTGCAAGAATCTGGTGCAAAAATGGCATCCATCGATACCAAGATTCAGAAAGAAGTACCAAAAGTTAGTTGGGTAGTCAATGGTAAACGTTACAGCCCCACAAATTTAGCCATCAGTGCCGATAAAAACTTAATTCGCCTCAACAAAGGTGAAAAACCTGGAACTGGTCGTTTATATGCCGGGCGAATGGCATTGCAGCCCAATGCTTACGGTACATATACATTAGTCAATGAAGTATCTTTAGAAACTTATTTACGTGGGGTTGTCCCCAACGAAATTGGCTCAAATGCGCCCAAAGCCGCCTTAGAAGCCCAAGCAATTTTAGCCCGTACTTATGCTTTAAGAAATTTGCGGAGATTTGCTGTTGATAACTACCAATTATGTGCTGATACCCATTGTCAAGTTTATTATGGGCTGAGTGGGGCAACCAGTAAAACAGATCAAGCGATCGCTGCTACTAGAGGTATGGTAGTAACTTATAACAACCAGCTAATTGATGCTTTGTACTCTTCCACAACTGGTGGTGTCACCGCCTTCTTTAGCGATGTCTGGAATGGCGAAGACCGTCCTTATTTGCAGCCAGTGGTAGATGCGCCGATTAATTTTTGGAACTTATCACAACAGAGTTTGGCAGATGAAGATAACTTCCGCAAATTTATCAATATGAAGCAAGGCTTCAACGAAAGTGAATGGGATGTATTTCGCTGGAACAAAGAAACTTCCATCGAAGATATTGCCAAAGATTTACAAAAATTCTTGCGCGTCAAAAATAGCCCATACTCCAAATTTAAAACAATTGAAGCGATCTCTGTTACCAAGCGTAGTCATAGTGGGCGTATTCTTGACTTAGCCATCAAAACTGATATTGGCGTATTTACTCTACATAAAGATGAAGTACGTAGTGCCTTTGCTGCGCCTGTAAGTACATTATTTTACTTACAACCTTTAAACAAAGGTACAGCCGAATTGTGGGGGTATGCCTTTATCGGTGGTGGACTGGGACATGGTGTTGGTTTGAGTCAGACTGGCGCACAAAATTTAGCCAAGTTGGGCTGGGAAACACCAAAAATTCTCCAATTTTACTATCCTGGTACAAAAATTCAAATCTTTAACGACAAAATCAAACGCTAGATAGTGCTGAAGCCCAATAATGAAGCAGGAACACAGATAATTGTTGTGTTCCTGCTTAGGGTGACAATACTCAATTAAATTTTTTGTCAACTCAAGTTGAAAAAGCACATTGAAGAAGGAAAAAACTTTTCCTCGATGTGCTGCTTTAACTTTTTCAACTTTAATCACTCTTGCAAGAGATTTTTGATTAAGACACCTAAGCCTTAGTAGAGTTCTTCTTCTTTGTGAGTTTCGATTGTGCAGTCAGAGCTTGGATAAGCTACACAAGTTAGCACATATCCAGCTTCGATTTGATCATCATCTAAAAAAGACTGATCGGATTGATCAACGGTACCAGACTTGATTTTGCCAGCACAGGTGGAGCAAGCACCAGCACGGCAGGAGTAAGGCAGATCAAGACCAGCTTCTTCAGCCGCGTCTAAAATATATACATCATCATCAACGTCAAGTGTTGTGTTTAAGCCTTCAGCTTCGTTGATCAGTGTAACTTTGTAAGTCGCCATATCAGTATTCCTCTCTTTTGTAAACGGCAGTATAAGTTATGCTAAAGCAATACTTACGGCTTAACTTATAGGATTAGCCGCGCATGAAAATTTACTTCAATTCTGATACTACGGGAAAAACTAAATCATGTAACTTGAAATTGACCGCGATTAGTAATGAAATTTAGTTACATGGAAATAATAAGTTTAAATTATACTTCGAGGTGAGAAAATCGGATGTTGGGGGGAGAATAAATCATGACTAATGACCATTGACGATCATGTATAATTCAGAGGCAGTTTTAGGACAAGCATAAGTGCGCGTCGGCTTGGTAGGTACTGGGTATGCAGCAAAACTCAGAGCAGCAGCACTGCTGCAAGATGAGCGAACGCATCTCGCCGCAGTTGTTGGACATACCTCAGAAACAACAGAAATTTTCGCCAAAGAATACCAAACCTCATCTGTAAATTCTTGGCAAGAGTTAGTAGAAAGGAAAGATGTGGATCTGGTAGTGATTTCCACAGTGAATCGAGATCATGGAGCGATCGCCCGTGCTGCCCTTACCTACGGCAAACATGTAGTTGTAGAATATCCCTTGTCTGTGGATGTCACAGAAGCAGAAGAATTGATTGCTTTAGCCAAAGCCCAAAATAAATTGCTGCACGTAGAACATATAGAACTTCTGGGTGGCTTACACCAAGCTTTAAAACAAAACTTAGACAAAATTGGGGATGTGTTTTATGTCCGTTACAGCACCATCAACCCCCAAAATCCCGCACCACGCAAATGGACTTATAATCATGAATTATTTGGCTTTCCTTTGATTGGGGCAATTTCTCGATTACATCGTCTGGTTGATTTGTTCGGTAAAGTCTTTACAGTTAACTGCCATCAGCGATATTGGGCATTAGAATCGGAATACTACCAAACCTGTTTGTGTACAAGTCAGCTATGCTTTAGCAGTGGGCTGTTAGCCCAAGTAATTTACGGCAAAGGTGAGACACTTTGGCAGCCAGAGCGAAAATTTGAAGTTCATGGCGAAAAAGGCGCTCTAATTTTTGATGGTAATACTGGATACTTGATCCAATCAGGGGAAACTACACCAATAGATGTGGGAACGCGTCGGGGTTTGTTTGCCAAAGACACAACTATGGTGTTAGACCGTTTGTTTGATGGAACGCCCTTATATGTCACCCCAGAAGAAAGTTTATACACCCTCAAGGTGGCTGATGCTGCCCAAAGAGCAGCAAAAACAGGGTTAACTATGTTTTTGAATGATGCTGTAGATTAACATCAATGAAAACCGAACTAATCGTTATTTTATCCACAAGAGAAATCGACAAAATGCGTCGGGCAGGACGCTTGGCGGCTAAACTACTAGAGCATCTTGAGCCACTAGTGAAACCTGGCGTGACTACACAGGAACTCAATGATGAAGCTGAACGTTGGACACAGGCGCACGGTGCAAAAAGCGCCCCCCTTGGTTATAAAGGTTTCCCCAAGTCAATCTGCACCAGCGTGAATGAGGTAATCTGTCATGGCATCCCCAATGCTAAACAAATCCTCAAAGAAGGTGACATTATTAATATCGATGTTACGCCGATTGTGGATGGCTACCACGGTGATACATCAAAAACTTTTATTGTGGGTGAGCCTTCAGAGAAGGCAAAAAAATTGGTAGAAGTAACTCAAGAGTGCCTTTATCGGGGTATTGCTGAGGTGAAACCAGGAGCGAAGATCGGGGATATTGGGGCAGCAATTCAAGAGTATGCTGAGTCTGAAGGTTTTTCTGTGGTACGAGATTTTGTCGGACACGGTATCAGTAATATTTTCCATACTGCCCCAGACGTGCCGCACTATGGTACTCGTGGTAAAGGTAAGCGCCTGAGACCGGGAATGGTATTTACCATTGAGCCGATGATTAATGAAGGCACTTGGGAAGTAGAAATGTTAAATGATGGTTGGACAGCGGTGACGCGCGATCGCATGTTGTCGGCGCAATTTGAACATACAATTGCGGTAACAGAAGATGGCGTAGAAATTTTAACTTTACCCGAAGTTGGGGAAACTGTTCAAATTTAATGGGAAATTATAAATAATAGATGAAGACGGGCAAATCTATTGAAAATTTAGGTAACTCATGGTATATCATCCGTTGCGTATCAAGTTGATACACTGATTAAACCAAGATTTTACCTAATTTATTTTTCCCTAGGCTCTTATGAAGAGTTTCATAAAAACTGTTTCCAATACCGTTCTGCCCTATACCTTCTCGTATCGTCTGCGCCAATTGTATCGTCAGCAGTTTGGTAGATTAAAGCACGATCCGTCTGAGCAAGATATTGTCATCTATGAAATTCAACCCCAAGTGCTGATCAAGGTTTATTGGAAAATTCTGCCAATTGGCAAGGGGCCTGCTTTAGAACTGATTGTTTCAGGTGATCACATCTTGCGTTTTGATTGCTTTGGTGAAGATGACGGACACTATCATATTTTCTCTGGTTATGAATATCCAGACAGGGATAGAATTTATTTCCCAGAAAAAACCGTAGCAGAGCAAATAAATCGGACAATTTTTGAGTTGAACCACAATTTAAGCTGCTTCTTACAACTGCATCGTAGTCGTGATATTCGGAATCTGAAGATTGATGCCGTTGCACTTAAAAGTATTTGTGAGCAAGCACGTCAGCAGATGCTCTATTATCTTTTGACAGTTCCGCAATTTGATGATTTGCGTATACCAAACTCTCAGAATAGCGAACCGCTGCCACTGAAAACAGCATAAGTATGAAAATTTATTTCAGCGATCGCTTCGTCTTTTTCTGTTAACTTTACAGCTTTATCTACCAATTTCAATGAGAATAATTCTGGTTAAGATAAGCTTTTAATCACTGATTCAGTCACCAAAATTCCGCAACTATATTGCTTTGTCAGCCCTTCAATGCGAAAGGCGATATTTACTGCATCACCAATGACTGGAGAATCAATGCAGCAAGGTAGCTAATTAGGTGATATTTATCACATGATCGGCTACCACAAACTGTTGCAATAGTGCGGACACAGGCACACCATAAAAATCAAAAATCTCGTTAGAATGCAAGATATCCAGAGGATCAGTTGTTCTTACACGATTGGTTGCTAAAGCCTGTAACTTTTGCCAATTTAACTTGAGAGATTTGCTAATTTCTGTTTCACCTTGAATAACCAAATTCCACTGACTTTGCTGTGCTTTTTTGGCGTTATCTGCCACAATTTCCGCATTGCGAGCGTAGACGCGTTCGCGCAGCGTCTCCGATAGGAGAAGCGACTTGTCTTTGGACATCGCTTCCTTGCTCCATACTTCCAGTGGTTCATCTGTTGGCTGGTTTGTGGAACCTCTCAACCAGATGATTGCAATGGTTAAAAGTGTTAAGGCTGAATTTTTCCAAATTGTTTAGTGCTGAGTAACTTACCCCTAGGGATTTCCAGTCGCCCAGTGCAATATATAAACGAGGTAATACTGTTTTACACTGTGTGCCAAAATGTCCTAAAAAAACTTAACTATTCTAACTTTCTATAGCTGTAGCCAAACTCAGCACTTAGCACTTTGCTACAACCAAAATTCAAGAGTCACAATGGAAGACGCAGACTGTAAACAACCAGTTATGCACTAAATTAAGGAGATTATATCTGTGGTGTTAC
The DNA here is from genome assembly GCF_002897135.1 of Nostoc cycadae WK-1. Lineage (NCBI taxonomy): Bacteria > Bacillati > Cyanobacteriota > Cyanophyceae > Nostocales > Nostocaceae > Nostoc > Nostoc cycadae. The sequence continues at coordinate 107,517 of NZ_DF978433.1, forward strand.
AAGTACAAACAAGCATCTACGAACCTAAAACCCAGGAAATTGCTAAACAACTCTTAACCGCTACCCAAGAAAATCGCTCGTTTTTAGCTTCCTTGCGCGACCAAATGCGCTGGGATGATAAATTACTAGCTTGGGCAATGAGTAATCCGGGTTTACGGGTGCAGCTTTTTCGCTTTATTGATACTCTCCCGGCGTTACGCAGTAAACCAGAAATTGCTGCCCATTTACAAGAATATTTAGGCGATGAAACTGTAGAATTACCAGCAGCCCTTAAAGGGATGCTCAATTTTGCTAACCCTGATTCTATGCCGGGACAGGTGGCGGCAACAACTGTTTCGACGGCGGTGGAAACATTAGCGCATAAATATATTTCTGGCGAAAACATTAAACAAGTTATCAAAACAGTTGAACGCCTGCGGAAAGAAAAAATGGCGTTCACAATTGATTTACTTGGTGAGGCGGTAATTACAGAAGTAGAGGCGCAGTCTTATCTAGAACGCTATCAAGAATTAATTGCCCAGTTGGTAGAAGCATCGAAAAATTGGACGAATGTTGCGGCGATTGATCAAGCAGATGGTCAACAGTTAGCCAAAGTCCAAGTTTCTGTAAAATTAACGGCGTTTTATTCGCAATTTGACCCTTTAGATGCTGAAGGTAGTGAAGCCAGAGTTAGCGATCGCATTCGTAATTTATTACGTTATGCCAAAGAGTTAGGTGCAGCTATCCATTTTGATATGGAACAGTATGCGTATAAAGATTTAACTCTGAATATTTTGCAAAAGTTATTGTTAGAAGATGAGTTTCGTCAACGTACAGATATCGGGATGACAATTCAAGCATACTTGCGTGACAGTGAGCAAGATGCCAGAAATGTGATTGCATGGTTAAAACAGCGCGGATATCCTTTGACAGTTCGCTTGGTGAAGGGTGCGTATTGGGATCAGGAAACGATTAAAGCAGCCCAGAAGCATTGGCCGCAACCTGTTTACAATGACAAGGTGGCGACAGATGCGAATTTTGAAACGATAACTCAGTTGTTGTTAGAAAATCATCAATATGTCTATGCTGCCATAGGTAGTCATAATGTGCGATCGCAAGCCCGCGCAATTGCTATAGCGGAAAGTTTAAAGGTTCCCCGTCGTTGCTTTGAAATGCAAGTTTTGTACGGGATGGGGGATAAGTTAGCGAAGGCTTTGGTGGATCAGGGTTATCGGGTGAGGGTTTATTGTCCTTACGGGGAATTATTGCCGGGGATGGCGTATTTAATTCGGCGGTTGTTGGAAAATACTGCTAATAGTTCGTTCTTGCGGCAGAATTTGGAGAATCGGCCTGTGGAGGAGTTACTAGCGCCGCCGATTTTGAATTCTCACGCAAAGGCGCATTCGCCGGAGGCGTTCCCGCAGGGTAGGCGCAAAGAAGAAGAAAATGGAAGGTTTATTGGTGCGGCGGATACTGATTATGCTGAGGAGGAGAGAAGAAGGAAGGCGGCGCAAGCTTTTGAGGGTGTGCGTCGGGAGTTTGGGAAGACGTATCTACCTCTAATTAATGGGGAGTATGTGAATACTCTGGAGGTGATTGATTCTGTTAATCCTTCTAATTACAGTCAGGTGATTGGTAAGGTTGGGTTGATTAGTGTGGAACAAGCAGAACAGGCGATGCAGGCGGCGAAGGCGGCGTTTCCTGGGTGGAAGAAAACGCCTGTGAAGCAACGGGCTGATATTTTACGCAAGGCGGGGGATTTGTTGGAAGAACGTCGGGCGGAGTTGTCGGCTTTGATAGTGTTAGAGGTGGGTAAACCTGTTAAGGAAGCTGACGCAGAGGTGTCGGAGGCGATAGATTTTTGTCGCTACTACGCTGATGAGATGGAACGGTTATATCAAGGTGTTAATTATGACGTACCTGGAGAAACTAATCGTTATATCTACCAGCCGCGAGGAATTGCGGTGGTGATTTCGCCGTGGAATTTTCCGTTGGCGATCGCCTGTGGAATGACTGGGGCTGCTTTGGTTACGGGTAACTGTACACTGCTCAAACCTGCGGAAACATCTTCGATTATTACTGCCAAACTCACAGAAATATTAGTTGAGGCGGGGATTCCCCAGGGTGTTTTTCAATACGTGCCTGGTAAGGGTTCCCAAGTTGGGGCGTATTTGGTAAGTCATCCTGATACTCATGTGATTGCTTTTACTGGTTCTCAGGAAGTGGGCTGTCGAATTTACTCAGAGGCGGCAACACTGAAGCTATTACAAAGGCACATGAAGCGAGTAATTGCAGAGATGGGCGGCAAGAATGCCATTATTGTTGATGAAAGTGCTGATTTAGACCAAGCAGTTGTCGGGGTTGTGCAGTCAGCCTTTGGTTACAGTGGGCAGAAATGCTCGGCTTGTTCGCGGGTGATCGTTGTAGAATCAATCTACGATGCGTTTGTCGCCAGGTTGGTTGAGGCGACAAAATCCTTGAATATTGGCGAGGCTGAGTTACCCAGTACGCAAGTTGGGCCTGTGATTGATGCTAACGCCCGCGATCGCATCCGCGAGTATATTGAAAAAGGTAAGGCAGAAGCAAAACTAGCCCTAGAGTTACCATCGCCAGCCCAAGGTTATTTTATCGGCCCTGTTATCTTCAGTGAAGTGCCACCCGATGGCATCATTGCCCAACAAGAAATATTCGGCCCTGTGTTAGCTGTAATTAAGGTGAGGGATTTTGCCGAAGCCTTACAAGTTGCCAACGGGACAAATTACGCCTTAACTGGCGGTTTATATTCCCGCACACCTTCCCATATTCAGCAAGCGCAGGAAGAATTTGAAGTCGGCAACTTGTACATTAACCGCAATATTACAGGGGCGATCGTAGCTCGGCAACCCTTCGGCGGTTTCAAACTTTCTGGCGTAGGTTCCAAAGCAGGCGGCCCCGACTACTTGCTACAGTTCCTTGAACCGCGCACAATCACAGAAAATATCCAACGCCAAGGCTTTGCCCCCATCGAAGGGGCAGATTAATCTCATAAAAGCTCTCCGCGCGGCAGTTGCTTCTCTTAATCGGAGACGCTGCGCGTAGCTTTCTCCGTAGGGGTACAAGTCGAGCAGCCCAACGCACTGCCCTTTGCGCCTCCGGGTGAACTTTACAGCATAAAAATCAGGTGACGATTACACACCTGATTTTTTATTTAGATAGGCAAAAATATCGGGAACAAACGTTAAGAAAATTCAGTTAAAAGCTTATCTTTTCTATCAAATACTAGGCGATCGCATACTTATTGAAAATCATTCATAAATCCAAGAGGAAGTTTCAGACTTTACACTTCAATTGACTCAGAAAACTGGCGTTTTAAAGCTGGAAACACAGGGCAAGGGGCTTGTTCTTGTAAATTCTCTGGTTTACTCCACGTGAAAGGTGCTTTTTGCGCCGCAGACATCCATAACAAACGTTTGGCGCGTGTCATCGCCACATAAAGTAAACGATATTCTTCAGCAGTTTTTAAGTGTTTGGCTTGTTCCCAAGCTTGGCTAACATCCGGTATACCCGATTCTCCGTGGAGGGCGGCGCGAATTTGGGCGCGGGCTACTTCTGATAAGGTGAAGTCTCCTAAAAACTGGCTTTGTGGTGGAACCCAAAATCTACCAGGAATCAAATTCTCATGCAGAAAGGGAATGAAAACATAGTCCCAATCTAACCCTTTAGCTTTGTGCATGGTAATGATGGTGAGTTGATTCGGACGGGTGTAATGTGCTTCTAAATCTTCGGTTTCCACAGGTTCAAAGCGTTCGGAACTGACAATTTCGCTTAAAGCCGCCAGCATTGCACCCATTGAACTACCACCCGCTATTTGCTGATTGACTCGTTCTGCAAGTTTGTCAGCAGTGGCTAATTCTGCTTGGTCGTAATTCAACGCCAAAGCGAGAAAGGAAATTAATTGATAAAGCGGTAATTCCAAACGGGCGCGGAGTAAGCTACGACAAAGGTGAGCCGCTTTTTCGACTGGTTCTGCTTGGGGGGCGGCTAAGGGGCCGGGATATAAAAACTCTTCTGGTAAACTAGCCAGGGCGTTGAGGTCTTGGGTCGGAATTAATTGTCTTTGTACCAATACCTCTAAGGCAGCTTTCAGATAATCTGGTGAGTGGGGTCGATCGCAAAATTGCAGTAATCCCAATATTTCTTGCGGTACGTGAGAACGGCGATCGCGTTCCCCGACATCGTAAAGTGTAATTTTATGCTCTTTGCACACAGGAGCCAGCATCTCTGCTAACCATCGACCTTGACGGTTTTCTCTCACCAACACAGCCGCACGGGTATTTGCTGGGTCTGGTGTGAATAATTCCACTACTCTTTTAGCTAGTAGTTCGACTGTGTGATGAATATCGTGGGGGGTATATAGTTCTAGTCCTTTACCTTCTGGTGCTGGGTTGGCATTTTTTTGCGGGTCATTCGTACTTACTGGGTAAATTGTCTGTGAACGGAAGGGAGAAGAAGTGGTGATATGTGGCGACTTGCGATTTTTAGCACCATAAAAGCTATTCACCCATTCCAGCGCAAAGTTAGCCGCAGCAATAATAATTCTCGTACTGCGCCCAGCTTGATTCATTGTGGCTAATTTTTCCCCGCGATCGCACTCTTCACAAAATTGCCGAAAATAAATTGGGTCGGCTGGTGTAAAAGTGGAGTTAATCGCTTGATTAGGATCACCGACTCTGACGAGGTTAAGTGCTGAGTGCTGATTGCTAAGTAAAATTTTCTTCCCTTGCTCCCTTGCTCCCCTGCTCCCCTGCTCCTCTGCTTCCTCGGCGGAATCAGAAGCTAATATTTCTAACAGTTTCGTTTGAAGTGGGCTAGAATCTTGGGCTTCGTCTTCAAAGACAGCGAAAACTTGATTTTGTTCAATGCGACGGGCGCTGTGATTTTCTAATACGCGCAGGGCGGCGAGAATCATGTCGTCGTAGTCGATGAAGTCGCGCGATCGCATTAAGTTTTGGTATTGTTCGTATAACCCTGCCGCTATGCTTAAAATAGAGTACTGATCAGAGGTTTGCTGACTCCACTGTTCTAGTTGTTCTGGGGATATTCCCGAACTTTTGGCTTCGTGTATGACGGTGGTTGCTAAATCTGGTAAAACTTCTGTTCGCAATACAGATTGACGACGCAATCTTTCTGTTTCTTCGCCGTCAAATTGTTGTCCTTCGAGTAAACGGAAATATTTTTCAGGATTGTTATTAATCCATTGTTCGACTGCTGTGCGAATTAAGCGATGGCTTTGGCTAGGGGTAATTAATGTCAGATTTTCTAATTCTAAACCGGATAAATCAGGATAACGACTGGCAATATTTAACGCCAAGCCATGTAATGTATAGACAGCAAAACCTGTTTGCGGTAATGATAAACCATCACGGAGATATTGCCGAATTTTCGCTTTAATATTAGCCGCAGCAGAACGTGTAAATGTAACAACTACTAATTGACGGTGAACTGAAGAACGAGACTGCGCCAAACGTTCATACTGACGGGCGATCGCGATCGCCGCCGCCGCCGCCATCCCCGTCGATTTCCCCGCACCCGGAACCGCAGAAACCGCTAATGGCCCAGATTCCCAATCTGCCATCTGTTGTTGTCCCTGGCGTAAGCCGTTGCGAATGGCTAATATTTTTTCGCCCAAAGACAAAACAGGCGATGAATGAGATAATTCCGTTTGGGCAGATTCTAAAGGTACAGTTGCAGTAAAGTTTGTGTCTGACATAGTAAATTTTATACTTTGGGCAGATAGACAACAACTAGCAGATTGATGTTAAGAAAAATCAAGTCTATTAATAATGTAATTTTCTGCCTCATATTTAGCCCAAAAATAATTATTGATATCTCAACAATATGAACGTAATTATTCAACTACAAAGACGAATAATAGTTTGTATTTATTTACCTTTACTGGAAAAATTTTTCATATCTCACTAATGATCAATAGCAGAATTTCTCTACATTATGTCAGTTTATTTGGGGCGTTCGCCCTTGGTGCGATTTTGCGATTTTGGCATTTAGATTTAAAACCCTTATGGATGGATGAAGTAATTACTTCTATCTTTAGTTTAGGCAAAAATTATCATGATTTGCCATTAGATTTGTTATTTCCCTTAGAAAGGGTACAGGAAATTTTTACTTTCCATCCAGGTGTGAGTTGTTCGCAAATAGCCACTAATGTGGATACACAATCTACCCATCCACCCTTATTTTTTTGTGGGATGTACCAGTGGCTAAGTTGGATGACTCCTTTAGGAACAGAGTGGGTTACAAAATTGCGATCGCTTCCTGCTTTATTAGGTGTCGCCACAATCCCAGCAATGTATTACCTAAATCGCCTTGCTTTTTCCCAGTCATCGGGAATTATCGCAGCCTTAGTCATGGCGACTTCGCCCTTTGCTGTCTACCTTTCCCAAGAAGCAAGACACTATACTGCGCCGATGTTCTTGATTGCTTTATCGTTGTTAGGACTAATCCAAATTCAGCAGGATATATTTGAGCGATCGCGTTTCAGGTTTTGGGTTTGGCTATTGTGGACAATTATTAATAGCATTGGGCTTTATGTTCACTATTTTTTTGCTTTAGCATTAATTGCCGAAATTGCTACTCTAATCTTAATAATTTATAAATATAAGTTAAATATTTTAATTATCCGGAAAACTTGGTTATTTCTATTTATTTCTAGCACTACAGTTTTTATTAGTTTCATTCCCTGGATATTAGGAATATTCAATCATATTCAGCGTAATGAAACAAATTGGTTGCCGACTCCTAACTATATTTCACCCTTGTATCAAACTTTGATTAACTGGGTATTAATGGTAATTGCTTTACCTGTAGAACACCAACCTCTTGCAGTAGCCATTGTCGGTGTTTTGATAATGGTAGGATTTTTTGTTTGGCTGTCTCGACAAATACTTCAAAGTTTAAAGATTTTATTATCTAATCCTAAAAATAATCTATCGACAACTGCTCTTTTAACTTTTACTATTTTTGTAATTTTAGAATTCTTAATTATTATTTATATTTTTGGTAAAGATATTACTGTTGTTCCGAGATATAACTTTGTTTATTATCCCAGTTTTTGCGCCCTGTTAGCCGCAGGGATTAACTTTAGCTTAAAGAAGCAAAAATTAATCCCTATATTTTTAATTATTAGTATTATTAGTTGTGTTTTTGTTGTTAATAATCTAGCTTTTCAAAAGCCTTTTCTACCAGAAAAAGTGGCTCAAAATATGAATTTAGAGCCATCTATCCCAGTTATGCTAGTTACAGGATATGGTAGTTATCAAGATGTGGCACTAGGATTAAGTTTTGCTTTAGCTTTAGAACCACTGAGAGATGCCAACAAATTAGATAATTTTGCCTTTATTAATCAAAACTCTAATATCATTTCTTTTTGGGATAAACTTTCACAATTACCTATTCCAGATCAATCTCAGCTAAATTTATGGATAGTCGCTCCTGGCTGGCGACGACGTGATTATCAACAGCAGGTAATTTTATCTGGGCAAACAGTTTGTCATATAGATCCTAAACATCACTATCGGATAGGAATTCCCTATCAACTTTATCGCTGTAGTAAAAGTTAGCGCAGAGGCAAACAGAGGCTTTTTTCTACTTCTCTTTGTATCCTCTGCGCCTCAGTGGTTGGTTATTCGTCAATTAGCCAAGGTTCTTTGGTGACTTCTTCGTCAAAAATTCGCTTCGGACGTACAATGACAATCACTTTTCCCAAAATGGAAATGTCAGGTTCAGTTTCTAACCATTGAATATCTAATTCACCAGCTTGCTCTACGACAAAATAACTAGAAGCATCCCATTGTCTTTGAGCGCGATCAACAACTATTAATACTTCTTCTTGTCTGTTTTTCGGTTGATTGGGAAGGCGATCGCTATTTGCCAAAACCACTACTGGATCTTCTGCATTTAACAGTACTTGCCAACCAGGTAAAGGAACCCAAGCTTGTTCCCCCGCAAACTTGACTATTTGAAATGGTTCACTAGCTGTAATAAACGGTACAGCCTGTAAATCTTGTGGTGTTAAGGGGAACTTACCCACAACAGGTAGGATGCGCGGGAGTTCATCTTCTGAGTCAAAGCGATAGAAAGGCAGAAGCGGAGCCGGACGCTTAGGGACAACGGTAAAATCAACCAGCAGTTGTTCTAGTTGCTTCCTGGCTGAGTCGGAGTGAGCAAAACGCAGTCCTTTAGCAATCAAACGCGATCGCTCTGCCAAGTCTGAGTTTTGCCGAGCCAATTTCCATGCTTGGTAAGCCACTGCATCCCCAACATGATCTGAAAACCCGTCTGGTAAATTGCGTAACCAAGAGTAATCTTTAATTGCTTTGGCTATTTCTCTCGCCCCATCTACATCAACTTTGTGAATAAAAGTCAGTTCCGCCGCCGCCGCCCGTTCTTCGTGGTTAAGCAAGCGTAATTCATACAAAACATCACTGCCGCGTGTAGTATAGTGCGATCGCGCCGCTGCTGATGCTCCAAATTTTTCTATAGAATTGTAAACTTGAGCGCCAACCATGACCTGATTTTGTTGTATTGGCTCAAATCCAGTTGCTTCAAAAATTTCTTGAGGATTATGACCAGACTTTTGCAAAGTAGCGATCGCAGTCCCCCATTCTACCCAATTACCTTGTTTTTGCCTTAGCTTACGCAGTAACTCCTGTGCATTGTCGTTGCCAGTGGTGTCAGGGTTGTGGGCGTTGGGTGGTAAGTCAGTCATAATCTGGAGTGGCAGCTTGAACTAGAGAAAAGTACCGATACCTGATCGGCAAGTCTTATTCTAATCTTTAACAGCGAACTATCTATCACTCTACCGTCAAACAAAATTATAGGTTATCAATAGTACACATAAGTTCTGTATGAGAACTGATCAGTACCTTCACGCAAGGCTTACGCACTATAAATCAACTAAGCTTGGTGTGGAATATAACAATATAGTGAATTATTTACAGGAATTATCTCATGGATAATCCCACGCTTGAAATAAATACAAGTCGTCGGCAAACAGCTACTTTAGAAAGAGCAAAAAAACTCAAAATATTGGTAGTCGATGATGAGCCAGATAATCTCGATTTACTTTATCGGACTTTTCGGCGCGACTTTCATGTTTTAAAAGCTGATAGCGGTATTAATGCTCTAGAAGTTTTGGCAACGGAAGGAGAAGTAGCAGTTATTATCTCCGATCAGCGAATGCCAGAAATGAAAGGTACTGAGTTTCTGAGCAAAACTGTGCCGCAGTTTCCCGATACAGTCAGGATTATCCTCACTGGCTTTACTGATATTGAAGACTTAGTAGAAGCGATTAATGCGGGACAAGTCTACAAATATATCACCAAGCCTTGGGATCCAGGAGAACTGAAGGCAGTAGTCCAAAGAGCCGCAGAAACTTATGACTTGTTGAAGCAACGCACAGAAGAATTGCGTCGCGCCAATGCTCAAATGGCGTTATTGTCTGTGTTAGTCCAAGTCACCCAAGCCGCAGATACTTTAGAGTCAATTCTTGAACCAATAGCTACAGCCTTTAGTGATAGTTTCGCTGCTGATGGCTGTATTTTGCAGCTAGTGGAAGGACATGAATTAGCGTCTGTTCAAGGTTCTTATAGCCGTGTTGGTACTACTGTCAACTGGCTAGATCAAGACCCCTTGGTAAGTGAAGCGATCGCTACAGGAAAAGTCCAAACAGCTTTAAATGTAGCTAAAGAGCCTAAACTTGCTGATATATCACACTATCAAGATACAGGTGTCCAAGCACATTTAGTTATTCCAATTACCTACCGCAATGGTATGTTAGGTGTGTTGTCACTCCAATGGCAACAACCTTGCTCTTTGCGAGAAGATGAACTGAACCTGATTAATTTATCAGCTCAATTAGTAGCGATCGCCCTTACTAGCAGTCGTTGCTATCAAGGGCAAATTTAGTCAAGCGTCCATAGTCCATAGTCCAGAGTGAGGTTATGTTGACTCTTGACTATTGACCATTGACTTTTGACTATTCACCAATGACTAATGAAATTCGCGCCATTTTCGACAGTATTGCTCCTGTATATGACCAGCTAAATAATTGGTTGAGTCTGGGACAACACCGGATATGGAAGGAAATGGCGATTAAATGGAGTGGTGCTAAAGCGGGACATACTTGTATCGATTTGTGTTGTGGGAGTGGTGATTTAGCGTTGCGTTTAGCAAGGCGTGTCGGCAACACAGGACAAGTGTATGGCGTAGATTTTTCACCTAACCTACTGGCGACTGCTCAAGAACGCTCTCAACAACAATATCCCCAACCTGCCGTAACTTGGGTAGAAGCTGATGTTCTCAATTTGCCTTTTGAGGATAACCAATTTGATGCGGCGACAATGGGTTATGGGTTAAGAAATGTAACGGATATTCCCCAAAGCCTGAGAGAGATTCATAGGGTGCTGAAGCCAGGTGCTAAGGCTGCCATTTTAGACTTTCATCGACCGAATAATCCGCAGTTACGCGCTTTTCAACAATGGTACTTGGATTCTATGGTTGTACCAATGGCTGAAAATCTGGGATTAAAAGAGCAGTATGCCTACATTAGCCCCAGCTTAGATCGTTTCCCTAGAGGAGATGAACAAAAAGAACTGGCCCTGCAAGCTGGTTTTGCATCAGTTACACACTACCCCATTGTGAACGGTATGATGGGAGTACTGGTAGTCAGTAAATTTTAGATGAGAGATGGGAAATTTGGAATTAGCTCTGCTGGCAAAGAAGCACAAGTTGTCCAGAAATTAACATCTTTGTCTAAATTTTCACATTCAAAATTGGCAAGTCCAAAATCCTGTGGATTGGTCTCATCTTTGGCTTTATGTCTCTCCCCCGATATTGGGCGGGGTAATTGGCTATTTCACAAATGATATAGCCATCAAAATGTTATTTCGTCCCTACCGAGCAATTTACATTGGTGGACGACGCGTGCCTTTCACACCTGGTTTGATTCCTCGCAACCAGGAACGTTTGGCTAAAAATATTTCGAGTACTATCATGGGGTCGCTGCTAACCCCAGATGAATTACAAAATCTGGCACGGCGCTTGTTACAAACAGAGCGAGTCCAATCAGCTATTTTGTGGTTGTTACGTTTGGCAATTGACCAAATAAAAGCAGATAAAGACCAAAAAAGTGCCAAAATTGTGGCAGGAATTTTGCGTGATTTGTTAGGCGAGTCTTTACCACGATTGTTAAAAGTTTTAGCAAGGCGGGAAGACTTTTTAGAAGCACAAATCAATCAAATTTTTGATCAAATCCTGCTAGATTTACAACTAACTGACGAACAAGCTACGCGTTTAGCTGATTGGTTATTGCAGACAGTTTTACCTCCAGATGTTTTGCGTCAGGCAATAATTGATTTTTTAACCGATCGCACAATTCAAATTATCGATGAAAGCTTCCGCGAAAAAACTAGCGGTACTTATTGGGTAGTAGCTAATTTGTTTGGCTTACGCAATACCCTCACCCGACTGAGAACTTTTTGCTTGGATGAGAAAGAAGCAACTAATGCTCGTTTGCAAGAATTAACCCAAGATTTGCAAGTGCGCGATCGCCTGAAAAAAATTCTGCAAAATTTATCTTTACAAAACTTACCAATTGGTACAGTCAGACAGTTACGTAAAACCACCCGCGAAACTGTCCGTCAATATATTCAAACTAGTGGTAGTGATTTATTACAAGGATTCACTGATTCTGTGAATTGGGAAAATATTGCTACACTCCTGCTAAATCGGCTGAGTGCTTCACCTGTTGTCAGTTCTTCTCTAGAAGTTGTCAGCTTAGAATTAGCTTTGATTTTAGAACGTTATTTAGAAAAAGATTTAGAAGCGATTGTGGCGCAAGTGATTCCTATCTTGTCAATCGACCAAGTAATTATTGACCGTGTAAAGTCAACTTCTCCTGCTGATTTAGAAGCAGCAATTGAGGGAATTGTCAAAAATGAACTACAGGCAATTGTCACTTTAGGAGGAGTATTAGGTTTTGTAGTCGGTTTATTCCAGACAGTATTTTTAATCTTGAGTCAGCAGTCATTATAAATATAAAATTGAAGCGAACGCCTAACTCAAAATTTGGGCTAAATCCAGAATAAACCCTGGCAAAATATCTTCTCCACTCAAGCTAGTCGGAGATTGTAAAATCTTAACTTCTTGCCCTAATTGGTAAATTTCTACCCGTTGATTTTGCGGATCAATCAGCCAACCTAGACGCACACCATTCTCAATGTATTCTTGCATTTTGCGTTGTAGTATTTGCAGGCTGTCTGTAGCAGAGCGTAACTCTACCACAAAATCGGGAGCCATAGGTAAAAACTTGGCAGGATCGGGATTTAAAGCTGTGATTCTTTCCTTTTGTACCCAAGCCGCATCGGGAGAGCGTGTTGCACGATTAAGCAGAATGAAAGCTGTGGAAGAATCAAACACTAAGCCTGTACCATCAATATCTGCCCAGTTACTCAACCTTTGGTTTAAACGGCTATTGCGATTTCCACTTTCCCATCCTGTGGGCGGCATAATAATTATTTCTCCTTGGGCTGACCGTTCAAAACGTAAGTCTTGATTATTTTGACAAATTTCAAAAAACTGATCGTCTGTTAACTCAATAGTGGGGCTGAGGTTGAGAATCAAAGCAGTCATATTTGTTCCTCAATCTTGATAACTTTAGCCTAACAGTAAATTATTGCTAATATGGTCATTTATCATTTTGACCATTGACTACTTATTGCTAACTTTTAACTTGGGATAAACAATGCGTTTATGATGAAATTGCTGCCAAACTTCCACAAAAATTTGGGCAATTTGGGTCATTTCATCTCGTGTTAGTCCTGAGTCTTGTAGTTGATTGTCCTGCCATCTGGCACGCAAAATATTATTGAGTGTGGTTAAAGCTTGTTCTGGTGTAACTTCTTTGAGCGATCGCAGTGCGGCTTCACAAGCATCTGCTAACATGACAATTCCGGTTTCTCGTGACTGGGGAATTGGGCCGTCGTAGCGAAAATCCGCTTCATCTAATTTTATACTGGGGTCGGCTTGAGCTTGCTGCTGTGCTTGATGATAAAAATAAGCAATCAGCATTGTACCCTGATGTTCGGGAATAAACGCTTGAATTGCTGTTGGCAACCAATGTTTACGTGCCATCACTAACCCTTCACTAACGTGCTTTTTAATAATTTCGGCACTTTTCCAAGGGTCTTGAATTTCTGTTTCGTGTTTATTTGGCCCACCCATTTGGTTTTCAATAAAACCTAAAGGATCGTGCATTTTACCAATATCGTGGTATAAAGTCCCAGCCCTAACTAATTCAACATTACACCCTAATTTTTTCGCCGCAGCTTCGGCCAGAGTGGCCACAAATAGGGTGTGTTGAAAGGTTCCTGGGGTTGCTGTGGCGAGTTTTTTTAATAAGGGGCGATTGGGGTTCGCCAGTTCTGCTAACCGAATGGGAGTAACTAAATCAAAGAGTTTTTCTAAATAGGGACTTACGCCCAAGGCGACGATACTCCAAGCTAAACCTGATAAAGTGAATAATCCGGCTGCTTGAAAGACCATGTACCAGCCTGTACCAAATGCTCCACCAAAGAATAAACTCAAAATTAGGTAAAGGCTGCCTTGAGTTGCTGCAATTGCTACACCTAATATTGCTAATTCTTCCCGCGATCGCAATCTTTGGGCAATGCAACTACCTAATATTCCTCCAGTTGCACCAGCCAACAACGCTATCTTACTGACTTCCAAACTTGTGGGTATAACTAGCAACAACAGTCCGATAACTGTTGTACCCAAAATCGGGCTATAAAAACTCCCTAATAGTAAACCAACGCCACTCCAGGTAGTATGAACTATCCCCATTGCGAGCGCGCCAGGGGTACTCAAAGTTAGCAGTAATATTAATAGGCGATCGCGTTGTCGTAATCGATGTTTGTTGTGCTTTTCTACCCACACAAAAATCCCGATTGCACCTGTAATTATGACTGCTAACTTCGTTAACCCTAGCCAATTATTTTCCCGACGAATTAATTTATACTCTTCTAATACATCAAACTGCCAATCAGTAATTTTTTGTCCTTTACGGACAATTACCTCACCTTGCTTCACATTGACTATTACAGGTAAAACTCCTTCCATTGCTTGTTGCGCCTGGATGCGAGTTTTTGCTTCATCTTTTTTTAAATTGGGTTTTAAGACTGTCAATAACAGCTTCGATGTTAAAGCTTCAGCATCTTTTGGCACCAAATCTTGGACATGTATACTTACCGCCTTTTGTAAAATCTGATCTGGTAGTCCTTCGGGAATACCTTGAGTCAAAATGCGATCAGCAATTTGGCGAACTTGTGTATATGTAGATGACCAATCATCATCTGATAAATCTAAGATGACAGTTTGTTGATAAATTGTTTGTGGATTAGCAGTTTCTAACTGTAAAAGTTGCGCCTTTGCTTGGATATATCGTTGGCGAACTTGAGATATTTGCTGCACCAATGACAGTAAGTTTTGTGCTGAGGTGGTGATTCGGTAAGCGTCTAACTCTCCTACTACTAGTTGAAAGTCTTTACTTTGGGTGGTATTACTAGGTTTAGGTTGCTCAGAGGCTAGAGACTGGGTCAGGTTGAGAGAATTAGGTTCAGTCAGAGAGTGGTTTTGCTCAATGGGTGAACCTGTTGCTGACGGAAATAAAGGAAGATATTTGACAGATTTCTGTTTTTGTCTAGTTTGATTTTTTGGTAAAAGCTCTAATTTCTGTTTACTCTGATTTTCGACGGCTGCTAGTAGTGCTTTCCATTCGGAGTCAGAACAAGCACGTAAATATTGCTGGGTAGGTAAGGATAAAGCTGCGGTGTCCAAAAAAGGAAAAGACCCAGCAACAGAGCGAATTTCATTACCTTGGTCGAGAAGTTGTTGCAAGTCTTGGTTAATCTTGGCGGTGGTCGAAGTATCGACCATTAACACTGATGTAGAACTTTTACTAACAGCTTTACGTCTAGCTTCAGTTTGCTGTTTATTTTCAATATTGATAGAGTAGGGGGCTTTGAAAGTTTGTGGTGCGTAGGCTCCTATTTGCAGTTGGGGTTGGTTGTATAACTTATGACCTAGCACTCCTGTCAGAGATACAACTGCGATCGCAAAAACCACAGAAGAACGTTGTTCATGTACCCAGCCTAAACCGACTGCATTAATTCCAGTCTGAGTTTTGATCGATTTTGCCATTGATCTGGATACCGTTGCTCGTTTATGTTGTTTGCTGTGGTGGCTGAATTTGCACAAAAACCGAGGAAAATTATGGAGAATATTGGTTTGAGGTTGGCCTCGGCCGCTTTGGCTATTTTGACGTTTCTTAACTAGCCAACCCACTGGGCGATATCTAGCTGTAGAACACCGCCAGTCAGTTAAGTGCTGGGTTAAGGACTGAAAAAATGGCTGCTTTTTCATTACCTCTGGCTGCTGACTTTGATAGGTCAGAACAAAATTTTTTTAATAAACGTTTAAGCTTGAGTCGGAATTAGTTGACCAAGATAATTTGAAATATCTGCTGACAGAATCAGGTTGAGGTAAAAATTGAAATGAAACTAGAAAAACAATCAGTATTAGTGTTGCTGAGATTGATCAGGATTAATTGCTGTTTGGCGCTAGATTAACGTGTCCGAATAACCCGTGGCGCTGCAAAGACAGAAACAGAATTTTGTTTGTCAAGGATCATATATCCTTCTTGGGGAAATTGTTTTGAATGTAGGGATAGGTTATACACTCCTGACCATACAGCTAAAAGTGCATCGGTCAATTCTAACATTTGTGGATAATTGACCAGTATCCCAGTAGAGTTATCGGTTGATAAGTGCAGAACTCCCCACTGGGGAGGAATCCCAGCTGTACTGTTGTAGGCTCCCGATAAACTACCTGCGATCGCACCGATAATTGGCGCAGGTAAAATTCTTAGTGAATTGTGATTTGCCCGCAAGACTGTCAAACGGAAGTCTTCTATGGTACTCAGAAAGCAGTAAAATGCTATGGCGATCGCCGTACTAGTTTTGTCTTCTGTACTTAACTCTGCTTTGACTTTTTCTAAGCCAGCATGATTTGTTAACAAATCATTAACTTGTAATAATTTTTTTGGGAATAGTGTTGGTGTCTCGCCAACAAAACTAATTATTTGGGTTATGAGGGTTTGAGGATTTAATTTTTCAGTTAAAGATAGAGCGATCGCATATCCTACTGCTAATATTCCATCTCGTACAACTGGGTCATTTCCCCAAAGTTGGTACGTATACAACAACTGAGATCGCAACTTTAGCGGATTGTCATGAAAAAAAAGTGCCACTGGCAAAGTGGCTAAAATAATTTCTGAAATGATACTCTTACTAAGATTTAAGTTAGGTAGTTCTTTTTGCTGACGCTGTTTCCAGTCATCTAAATCTAATTTGCCTAATGCAATGAGACTTTCCGTCCCCAGAACCATTAATTTGCCAATCTCAGAGAAAGCTTGAGGTGTTTGCTCTCCAGATTTGGCTAAATTTGCACCTAATAAAGCCCCTAATAAAGTACCTCTAAATCGGCTGAACAGTGAATAGCGCATATCTAAAGTATGAAGTATAAAGTGTGAAGTCTGAAATTTCAGCCTTTACAATTTATAGCAGTCGCAGCATAAATTAGGGCATTTTTAATTACTCAAAACTTAGCAGCAACTGAATTTATACTCAGCGCTTTGCTATACTTCATCCTTTCGCAAATGATGCACTAAAGCCTGTAAGCCTAACAAATAACTTTGTTCGCCAAAACCGCTGATTTGTCCAATAACGACAGGCGCGATATAAGAATGATGACGAAAATCTTCTCGACGGTAAATATTGCTGAGGTGTACTTCAACTGTGGGTAAATTAACTGCTGCGATCGCATCTCGTAATGCCACACTCGTATGTGTATATGCTCCAGCATTAATCAAAATTCCCTGGTATTTACCTAAAGCTTCATGAATCGCATCTACCAAAGCTCCTTCATGATTAGACTGCATGGTAAAAACACTCGCTTGTACCTGCGCCGCTTTTTCTTGTAATAAACGGTTAATTTCAGCTAAAGTTACAGCACCATAAATTCCTGGCTCTCGCTGTCCCAGCAAATTTAGGTTTGGCCCATGCAGTACCAAAATGCTTAAAGGTTGCACCCTCAATTTTCAGTCCCTTCCGGTTTAACGACGACGGGAGCGTTCATTTACAGGAATCGGAATCAGTTCCGGTTCCGGTTCAGCTTCTGGCCCAAGCAGGGCTTCAATCAGCTTGCGTGCCATTTCCTTCAGCTTTTCCAGTACCTTTTCTATATAGTCCATGAACTGACCGCTCCTGAGTTACTACCTATTGTAATTAAAAGCCATGCGGAAATTGGCTTTATCTTACACGTTTTGCTGCTAAATTGGCTAATCCAGAATTTTTGATTACTGGCGTTAGCCATTTTGAAAATTTCCAGTTGTGATTTCCCTTACTTTTTAGAGTATCACATCAGCAACCTAATGAACTGCATTTAGCTAAGGATGGGTATGTTGTGGAAATAGTCAAGGGTCATTAGTCAATGGTCAATGGTCAAGAGTCATTGATCATTAGTTATGATTTCTAGACTATGGACTATAGACTTTTGACTCTTGGCTAATAACTAATTGGATGAATCATTCTTTTTGGCAGCAGTCTTGGATGACTTGGCGGTTGATTTAGCTCCTGAGCTAGTTGTTTTGCTGGTTTTGCGGGTAGATTTTTTAGATGAGGAAGTTTTACTAACTAACAATTCCAGAGCTTTAGATAGTGTCATATCTTCCACCGACTGTCCTTCTGGCACACTCACATTAGTTTTGCCATGCTTAATATAAGGGCCGTAAGGGCCATCGTAGATATTCACGGGTGAATCATCTTCTGGATGGTTCCCCAATTCCCGTAAGGCTGCTTTAGATTTGCTGTTAGCAGAACTGCGCCCTTTTTTGGGTTCTGATAACAATTCCAATGCTCTTTCTAAAGAAACTGTTAAAACATTATCCGCTGCTTTTAACGACCGATAATCTTTACCTTCTTTTCCTTGGTCATGAACTATGTAAGGGCCATAGGGGCCGATACTAGCTTGGATTCTGCCACCTGTAGCTGGGTGGGTTCCCAAAACGCGGGGAAGGGCTAAAAGACCAACAGCTATTTCTAGAGTGACATTTTCTTTCGGCACATTTTTGGGAATGGAGGCTTGTTTTGGTTTAGGATTTTCTTCGGTTTTGTCACCCAATTGGACATAAGGGCCGTAAGTGCCAATTTTGATATAAATCGTCTCACCTGTTTCTGGATGGCGACCGAGTTCGTCAGGGCCTGTAGTTTTTTGCTTCAGCAAAACTTCTACCTGTTTGGGGTCGAGGTCAGCTGGTGTTAAATCTTTCGGAATGGATGCGGTGACTACACTTTCACCATTTTCCACTTCTATATAAGGCCCATATTTGCCGATGCGGACTTTCGCGTCTAAATTTTCTAATTCTACGGTTCTTGCTTTAGTCGCATCAATTTGACTTTTCTGTTCTTTGACTAGGGTTTCTAAACCTTTGTCACCTAAATAAAATTCCCGCAGGTAAGGTAGCCAGTTAGCTTCACCGTCAGCAATATCGTCTAAGGTTTGCTCCATTTTGGAAGTAAAGCTGGGGTCGACAATATCCGGGAAGTGTTTTTCTAATAAGCTGGTGACTGCAAAGGCGGTGAAAGTCGGAATTAAAGCATTACTCACCAATTGGGCATAACCTTTATCAATAATTGTCCCAATGATGCTGGCGTAGGTACTCGGACGACCAATACCTTCACTTTCTAAGGTTTTCACCAAAGTTGCTTCCGTGTATCTGGCTGGTGGTTGAGTTTCGTGATCAACTGCTTCCAGTTCCTTACAATTTGGATGATCCCCAACTTTCAAGTGGGGCAAAATAATTTCTTGGTCTTCTAGCGCGGCTTCGGGGTCGTCAGAACCTTCGACGTAGGCGCGTAAGTAACCAGGAAAGTCTATGCGTTTACCAGAGGAACGGAAACCAGCATCTTCAACTTGCAACTGGACTGTAATTTGAGTTTGGCGAGAGTCTGCCATTTGACAAGCGACGGTACGCTTCCAAATTAAGTCGTAGAGGGCTAATTCTCGACCGCTTAAACCTGTTTCTTGGGGTGTGCGGAAGGTGCTACCTGCTGGGCGAATGGCTTCGTGGGCTTCTTGTGCGCCTTTAGATTTGGTGGTGTATTGCCGGGGTTGGGGACTGAGATATTGCTTACCGTAAAGCTTTTCTACACAGTCACGGGCAGCTGCGATCGCCTGTTCTGACAAATGCACCGAGTCTGTACGCATATAGGTAATATACCCTTGCTCATACAAGTTTTGAGCAATCCGCATCGTATCCCGTGCCGACAGCCTCAGTTTCCGGTTCGATTCTTGTTGCAAGGTTGAAGTGGTGAACGGTGGCGAAGGCTTGCGAGTGACCGGGCGTTCTTCGATGTCTGTGACATTCCAGGTTTTCCCAGCCAGTCTTTCTTTCAGCGCTACAGCCTCCGCTTCTTTAAGCAACACAACATTCCGCCCAGCCGCAATTTGCCCTGTATTGGGGTCAAAGTCATTGCCGTTCGCTACTTTTGTGCCGCCCAATGTCACTAACTGGGATGTAAACGGTGCTTTGCCCTGTTCTAAGTACGCTTTTAGATCCCAATATGTCCCTTCACGGAAGGCGCGGCGTTGGCGTTCTTTTTTCACCAATAACCGCACAGCTACCGACTGTACCCGCCCCGCAGATAATCCCCAGGCGATTTTTTCCCACAGTAAGGGAGAAAGGGTATATCCAACTAACCGATCTAAAATTCGCCGTGTTTCTTGGGCGCGGACTAACTGCTCATCGATATTTCGGCAGTTTTTTAAAGCTTTTTTAATCGCTTCTTGGGTGATTTCGTGAAACACCATCCGCTTGGTAGGAACCTTGGGCTTAAGCAACTGGTATAAATGCCAACTGATGCTTTCTCCTTCGCGGTCTTCGTCAGTTGCCAAGATGAGTTCAGTTGCTTCTTTCAGGGCATCTTTCAGCTGGGTAACAATTTTCTTTTTGTCTTTGGGGACAACATACACCGGTTCAAAGTCTGCGTCCACATTTACCCCTAACTGCGCCCATTTTTCACCTTTGATAGTGGTGGGGATTTCACTTGCTGACTGGGGTAGGTCACGGACATGACCCATAGATGCTTCTACCCGATAGTCCTTTGGCAGGTAGTTACGAATGGTACGAGCTTTTGTGGGAGATTCGACGATGACGAGAGTTGACATGGAAATTTTTTAAAAAAGATAGCTGTTAAGCTAAACAGTCAAGTTGGGGCAAGTTCTGTGAAATGTCAAGAGAAAATTTCGAGCTTGAGGGCTTTGATTTCATCCTTACACAAACTGCTTGTGAGTGCGAAAATCGCCAAACTTCAGGTGCAGTCTTTCCTAAAGCATAGGATAAAGAAACGTTGGATATAAATTTCCAACTATTTCCATCTTTAACTTATCTCAGGCATAATTGGCGACTACTGTGGGCAAAATACCGCTGAAATGTAATGCTACTCTACTTTTTAGAGTTCCTTGAGTTTGAAGCATTAGTATTGATAGTAATTGATTTTCTCTGAGTAGTATGCTGCTCCCTTTATATTTTTATAGGTTATGCCAAAATCAGACTTGAGATGAAAACAAGGTAGGGTTAATTCTCTGTTACTAAGAGTTAAGACTATGAAAGCGATTCGTCAAGGTGATGTTATTTTACTGCCTGTGCAGCAAGTTGATGGGCAAAAACTACCTCATTTAACTTTGGCAGAAGGGGAAGTGACCGGACACAAGCATCGAATTAGTCAAGGACAGGCAGAATTATCGCAAAAGGATGGCAATCTTTATTTACGTGTTTTGTCGGAGACAGCGTTGTTGACTCACGAAGAACATCAGGCAATTCCTATCCCTCAAGGTAACTGGATAGTCAAAATTCAGCGTGAGTATGAGCCGGAAGGTTGGCGATATGTCGCTGATTGAAAAACTCACACCTGAGCAAGAGGCTTTGATTCCGGTTTATCGAGATAAGTGGCGACAAATTGCGCTTTCTACTGAACGGATTGATAGAGAGAAAGCGGCTGAAGCTGTGAAAGCTGTTTATCAATTTATGGATTTCGATGAGCCTGAAATTTTGTTTTTCGATAGTCCTTATGCAGCTTTGAAAGAATTTTCTTTACAATTATATAAGTCTTCATTTAACCAAAAAGCTTATAAAATAGACAACATAATACTTCGTTCAATCAGAAATCAGATACACTTTCAAATAGAAAGTAAAAAAATAGCTTTTTCACTTTATCTAGAAATTATTAATTATTTAAAGATAAATATAAGTCCAATATTTAGTGTATTCATATTGGATAAATTTAATAAAGATATTTATAATCTTCATCATAAAGAATTTAGAGTTTTTGACTTAAACTATATAGCCTCAGAATCACGGGTTGCTGAAGCTAGTTATATTGATTTTTGTATATCTGAGTTGAATTGTAATTCCCATCTGCAAGAATGGTTTGTTTACCAAAATCTAATTAAAAATTGTGGTTGGATATTTCCTGATGAGCGTATAGCAATTGTATGCGATCGCCCAATTCACATCCGCTTCGATAACGAAAATCGCCTCCACGCTGAAGGTGAACCAGCAATTGAATATGCTGATGGCTATAGCCTTTACTCTTATAACGGTGTCACCTTGCCGGAAAAATACGGCAAGATTCATCCACAGGAATGGCAAGCTCAATGGCTATTAACAGAAACAAATGCTGAACTGCGGCGCGTGTTAATTCAGGGAATTGGTTACAGTCGCATTTGCCAAGATTTACAAGCTATTGAATTAGATAATTGGGCTGGATATACCCTTTTAAGAATTGATAATGATTTTATTGATATTGAACCAATTTTGTTATTAAAAATGACTTGTCCCAGTACAGGGTTTATTCATGTTTTACGTGTTCCCCCAAATATGGTGTCAGCGCGTGACGCAATTCGCTGGATAAATTGGGGGCTTGAGCCAGATGATTTTATAATAGAAACTTGAAAGGTATAAATTTAATGAACCTCTCCCCAACCCCTCTCCGACGCGGAGAGGGGCTTAAATATAATTAGTGTTTATGTTTAGCGAAAATAACATTTTAAAGCCTCTCTCCTTGCAGGGGAGAGGCTTGGAGAGGGGTTTAACAAATTTGTGGAACTAACGTTAAATTAATCAATAATATAGTTACTAATATTTATCAATTTTGGCAACTGAACCAGAGAATACATCACAATCTATTAATTTCACACCTTACTATACTCAAAATTACGGCTCAATTTATTTAGGCGATACTCTGCAACTAATTAAATTTTTGCCAGATAGCAGTGTTAACCTAATTTTGACATCGCCGCCGTTTGCTTTGACTCGCAAAAAAGAATATGGCAATGAAAGCGCGGAAAAATATATTGAGTGGTTTCTGCCTTTTGCTTATGAGTTTAAAAGAGTTTTAGCAGATAACGGCTCATTTATTTTAGATTTAGGTGGTGCTTATCTTCCAGGTAATCCGGTACGGAGTCTTTATCAATACGAATTGTTGCTGAGATTGTGTAAGGAAGTCGGCTTTTTTTTAGCGCAAGAATTTTACCATTACAACCCATCACGACTACCTACCCCGGCTGAGTGGGTGACAATTAGAAGAATTCGGGTAAAAGATGCGGTTAATGTTGTTTGGTGGTTATCAAAAACGGCAAACCCCAAAGCAGATAATCGAAAAGTTTTAAAGCCTTATAGCCAAAGTATGCAGCGATTACTCAAAAATGGCTATGAAGCGAAAATGCGCCCCAGTGGACATGAAATTTCGGGTAAGTTTCAAAAAGACAATCAAGGTGCAATTCCACCAAATTTATTAGAAATTCCCAACACAGAGTCAAATAGTCTTTATTTACGTCGCTGTAAAGTTGGAGGAATTCAGCCCCATCCGGCACGGTTCCCTCAGGGGTTTGCTGAATTTTTCATCAAGTTTTTAACTGATGAGGGGGATATGGTTTTAGATCCATTTGCTGGTTCCAACACAACTGGTTTTGTAGCTGAGACTTTAAAACGCCAATGGATTTCTTTTGAAATTAATCAGGATTATGTTGTGGGGAGTCGTTTTCGGTTTGTTGAGTAGCCAAATCTATTGAGAGTCAAAGTTAAAACTTATTAATTTTTACTTAAATCTCTCCATCTACTTGCATTTTATGAACCTGATCTGCCAATTCTTGACGGTTTTGATCGTCAAGCTTATCAATCGCTAACATCCCCATGAGGATGACTTCTTTGAGAGTTAAACGAGTTGAATGTGCCTGTTTTTGCACAATCTCCTTAATAATCGGACTAACACCGATCGCTGTACTAGCTCTAGCCACAGAACAAATATATAACATTCAAGACACCGCCTAAATCTTAGCATTTCCCTCTAAGTTGTTCTATATATCTGTTATTCGATTTAACTTGACCCAAAAGAATAATTACTTATTTAAACGTAACTCCGCTATTTTAAATAGTTTTTCCCTGTATTTTTAGCTGTTTTTGCAGCCTGCTTTTTAAATTTATAAGTATATATTTATTAATGGCTAGATTTTTAACTCAGTACAAAAATGGCGATCGCTGGCAAAAAACTCTAACAACCTGATTAAATACATCTCTCTGAACAAACACTTAGGCAGAATACTGTCATCCAGCAGTAGAATCAATTTACGTGTATTTAATTACGTTAAAATCTTGGTATACTTAGATAAAATATCGTAAGCTACAGTAAATATATTGACTGATTAAGTCACAATATAAAGTATCTGCAAAGAGCTAACCTAACCAATTAACTAATTTCTAGAAATTCTGTAATGCTGCGGTAAAGTCATTGCAATTACTCAGAAACTTCTGTTTTTAGAAAAAGTTGCGTTAAAGAGATTATGAATTCCAAATGTAATCTTGTTAAACTGCTTTACAGTACTACTCAGTGTAAATAAAAATAATAACTTAACGAGAGAAATTCATCCTGAACACAGGTAACAAATGCTGTCATAAGGGAAAGTACTAAGTATGAGGAGATACAAAGCGATGAGGCACAATTATCTGTTGGCAGTAGGCTTGTTAACAGGATTGGCAATACCAGCATCGACGCTTCCACCTCTGTTAAACATATTGTCAGTAAATTCTAGTTACCTGTGGAATTCAAAACATCATTCGCTGTTAACAGTAGATCAAAAAAATCTTCCCAGTGTTGATACATCTTTACCAGAATTCCGCTACCAAGTTTTACAACATATAAAAAGTTCGCACTCAACAGTGGGTGAAAAAACTATTCCCAGTGTTGATATCTCATCAGAAAATTCGCCGTTGACAGTTGATAATAAAAACGTGTCCAGTCTTGATGAATCTTTACCAGCCATTAGTGAACCAGGATTTTTAGCACCAATAGAATCACTATTTAATCGCAGTCCCCAATCACCAAATCTGCCCCTAACCTCTGGTTATCAACTGTATTATCAAAGACTAGCGGCCTTAAAAACTGGTCAAATTTATACACGTAGATATGATGAATCCCCATCTTTTTCTGAGTCGAATAAACAGCACCAATTAACTTACGAAGATTGGAAAAGTTTATTAGCTTTAGAAGCTAAAGCTGTGACCAAGGGTCAAGGTAACAATCATCTAAGTATTATGGTTGGGGATTCTTTAAGTTTGTGGTTTCCCCCTGAAAAACTACCAAGTGGTAAACTCTGGCTAAATCAAGGTATATCTGGCGATACATCTGGTGGAATTTTAAAAAGATTGACAGCTTTTTCAGCTACCAGACCAGAAATTATTTACATCATGGCGGGGATTAACGATTTACGCAAAGGGGTAAACGATGAAACTATTTTGCAAAATCACCGCCAGATTATTCGCCGTTTGCGAAAAGAACACCCAAAAACGCAGATAATTGTCCAATCAATTTTGCCTACAAGCTTACCAACAATTTCTAATAGCCGAATTCGTCGGCTTAATTTTCAACTTTCCCTAATTGCTAAACAAGAGGGAGCAAATTATTTAAATATTCATGATTGGTTTACGGATTTTGAAGGCAATTTACGTTTAGAGTTAACCACAGATGGGTTACATCTTTCCCAAGAGGGGTATGATGTTTGGCGCTCGGCACTAGAACAAGTCGAGTATAAGCTGACTCAGGGTAAATATGAGAGATTGCGATCGCAGTTTTAAAATTTATGGAAATTAATGAGAGTGATGCTATTGCCATCCGTGCTGTAATTGAAAGCCAATTAGCAGCTTTTCAAAAAGATGATGCTCAAACTGCTTTTACTTTTGCCAGTTCGGGAATTCAAGAACAATTTCAAACTCCAGAAAGCTTTCTGCGGATGGTAATGCTGAATTACCCGGCTGTATACCGTCCTCGCTCAGTAGTTTTTGAAAAAATTACTACTATTCAAGAAAATATTACTCAGCCTGTGTTATTGCTGAGTCCTCATGGTGTACCTTTGAGAGCATTGTATTTTATGGAACAGCAACTTGATGATTCTTGGAGAATCAACGGTTGCATTTTAGTATCGGTAGAAGCGGAAATTATTTAATTATTTAGTCAATAGTCAAACCTGGATTATATTTTAGCTCCTAAAATTTCTTTATTTAAGACTTGATTTAACTTGCCGCTGCGATAACCTTCTAAGTCAAGGGTGACGTAAATAAAGCCAAATTCTTGAAATGCAGAAACCAGAATTGGTAAATCAATTGCTAAAACAAAATCTTTGATTTTTTCTGGTGCTAATTCAATACGTGCGGTATCACCTTCAGAACGTACACGCAAATTATCCCATCCGAGTTTTCGTAGATAAATTTCGGCTCTACCAACTCTTTGTAATTTAGCTACTGTAATTTCCTCACCGTAAGGAAAGCGGGAACTTAAGCAAGGTTGAGCAGGTTTGTCCCACCAAGGTAAACCAAGGTGTTGTGAGAGTTGGCGGACTTCTAATTTTGACACACCAACTTCTGCTAAAGGCGATCGCGCACCACGTTCTTTAGCGGCTTGAATTCCCGGACGATAATCGTGTAAGTCATCGGCGTTCACCCCATCCACTACATAGGGGTAGCCAAACTGGATAGCTAATGGTTTGAGAGTGTCGTGTAATTCACTTTTGCAAAAATAGCAGCGATTTACAGGATTTGCTGTGTAATTAGGATTTTCCATCTCATAGGTTTGAACAATTTGATGGGAAATCCCAATAGTTGCGGCTTGAATTTTTGCGTCTTCTAATTCTTCTGGTAACAGCGAAGGCGAAACTGCTGTCACAGCCATTGCGCGATCGCCTAAGACATCATAAGCAATTTTGGCAACCAAAGTGCTATCCACACCACCAGAATAGGCAATTAAGGCGCGTTCCATTTCGCCAAATAAGGCTTTTAATTGCTCTAGTTTTTCAGTTAATTTCATTTTGAATTCCTGACAAAAGCTTTACATTTCCCCACAAATTCCATTTTAGGGGTGTAAAGAAAATCTGTGTTTTAGCTGTTCTCAGTTGCTGACTCTTGAGGTGGTAATTTAATATACTTAGCTACCAAAGCCGCCAAAAGTGGTAAGTCCAGAGGTTTTGAGATATATTCATTTACTCCAGATACTATGCAAATTTCGCGATCGCCTTTCATCGCCATTGCAGTTTGAGCAATTACCGGAATCATGCGATATTCAGACTGCTGACGTAGTTGCTGCACTACCTTCAATCCGTTTTCATCTGGTAACTGAATATCAATTAAAATTAGTCCTGGTTTGTGTTGTGAAAGAATCGCCTTCATTTCTGTAGCATTTTTAATCCAAGTTACCTGATAACCCAACCTCTCCAGATAAGTTTGCATCAACTTACCATTAGGTAGATCATCTTCCACTAACAAAATGCTGAAGTTAGAACTAGGAACGACATCTGAAGATACAGGTGTAATATCTTCTGCATCTATTTGAGCTTGCCTATTTTCCTCCACTTCTGTGAGTGGTCTAACAGGAATGATAATAGTAAAACGCGAACCACAGTTAACATCCGATTCTACTTCCACAGAACCGCCGTGAATTTCCGCGAGTTTCTTCGTCACAACTAAACCTAAGCCTGTACCTTCATCACGAGTAGTTACAGAGTTAGCAATCTGAAAATAAGGTTGAAAAAGTTGCGCTTGGTCTGTTTTGGAAATTCCAATCCCCGTATCCCAAACTGTGAAACTGACAAATTCACCTTGAGGTACAACTTGTAAACCCACTTCTCCGGTACAAGTAAACTTAACGGCATTAAATAGTAAATTTAACAGCATTTGCTTGAGCCGTAAGGGGTCAGCAATTAAAGTTTTAACTGTAGAGTCTAGTTCTAAGTGCAGTTTTAAACCTTTGTTAGCCGCTTTCTCTTTGACTAATGCCAAAACATTACGACACAGTTCTGGTACATTTATTTCTTCTTGTTGTACTTCTAACTGATTGGCTTCAATTTTGGAGAGGTCTAAAATGTCATTAATCAGTGCTAACAAGTGTTTGCCACTAGACTGAATGATATTTAAATATTCTTGATGACGTTCTCTGGTTGGTTCGTAACCTTGAGCTAACAGTAAATGGGTAAACCCGATAATAGAACTCAATGGTGTGCGAATTTCGTGGCTGGTATTGGCCAAAAATTGATTTTTGAGTTGATTTGTTCTTTCTAGTTCTTGATTAGAACTCCCTATATTTTGAGAGAATTGCTGCCAAGATTGTATTTGTTTAAGTTGTACCAGAGCATCAGTACACTGTTGGGCGACTCTGGTGAATAATTGTGACTTAAGTTGTATCTGTGATGCTGTTAGCAGTTCACGCGGTGCTTTAGCAATAATTAACCAGCCAATAATGTCAGAATCGATGGTTAAAGGCCAAGCACTAGGCGGTTGCTGATTTACAAGATGTTGCAAATCCTCAATTTCCATCACCTGTGTCAATTTTAATTGCAGTTTTTTGCCTTTTTGAGGCACGACTTCTACGACTGGAGATGGAGAAGAAGAAATATAACCAACTTTAACAGATGTTGTTTGTGGTTGAGGTAGAGCGATCGCTACTCTACTATTGTTCAAAGCAATGTCGAGTTCATCGACCACTGTTTGAAAAATCTCAGCTTCTGTAGCTTCTACCTGTACAGTAGACGCAGAAGCTGAAAGTAGGTAATCATTCAGGCGACTTTGCAACTTGTTCAAGCTGCTCTCTAACCATAACTCCGCACGGAGTTGTTGAATTGTTGCCAACAGTGTTGGCGTTGTATCTACCTGTGAGTTTTGTTCTGGTAAGCTTGAATACTGCTGCATGGTCAACTAGACCGCTGAACAAGTTTAGCCTGGCGCAAAATTGCGAACAAGATTCTATGTATATTAGCTCACAAATCTTTATTGTTCACAAACTCTAACTTTTACTGTTTATGGTAACAGACGTAACAATAGTTTTTGAATAAATCACTCAAGTCTAATTTTTTTAGAGGAACTTATTTCGTAAAAAATCATGGATACACAAGTTATACAACTAATTGTTAATGGTATTGCTTTGGGGAGCATTATTGCTCTAGCTGCTGTTGGTCTGACTCTTACCTACGGGATTTTACGGTTATCGAATTTTGCTCATGGTGATTTTCTGACTTTAGGTGCTTATTTGACTTTGTTGGTAAATGCTGCTGGAGTAAATATCTGGCTATCAATGATTTTGGCAGTAGTAGGAACAGTTGCTGCAATGCTGTTATCAGAGAAGTTGCTGTGGTCAAAGATGCGCTTGATTCGTGCTACTTCCACAACACTGATCATTATTTCTATTGGTCTAGCCTTATTCCTCCGCAATGGCATTATCTTGCTTTGGGGAGGCAAAAACCAAAATTACAATGTTCCTGTCACCTCTGCTTGGGATTTGTTTGGTGTCAAAATCCCACAAAATCAATTGTTGGTGTTAGGTCTAGCCGTTTTAGCAATTGTAGGGCTGCATTATCTCTTACAAAACACGAAGATTGGTAAAGCAATGCGAGCCGTGGCAGATGATTTAGATTTAGCCAGAGTTTCGGGTATCAATGTTGAGCAAGTGATCCTTTGGACTTGGCTGATTGCTGGGACGCTCACATCTTTGGGAGGCAGTATGTACGGTTTAATTACAGCTGTGCGTCCAAATATGGGATGGTTTTTGATTTTGCCTTTGTTTGCTTCAGTAATTTTAGGAGGAATTGGGAATCCCTACGGAGCGATCGCCGCAGCTTTTATCATTGGTATTGCTCAGGAAGTTAGCACTATTTGGCTGGGTTCTCAATACAAACAAGGTATTGCCTTACTGATGATGATTTTGGTGCTGCTCATCCGTCCTAAAGGTTTATTTAAAGGCACAATTTGAGCAGCACCAACTCATTCTGACTATTGAATGATGTTGAAGTAGTAGGCTGCTACTAAGAAGTTAACAGCTAAAAGCAGCAATGCCCAACCTGTACGAAATGGGTAGGGCGGTTTTGCTCCACTGTCTGCAACGGGGGAATTCTTGCTTTGAGTAGCCATAAAGGGTTCTCCTAAATGTCATGACTTTTTCAGAAATACCAAATAGCTGCACCAATTAGCCACATTCGTTAAAAATATTTGTCTAGCGAGGGAAAAGTGCTGTTAGCGGTAGCGGGGCGTTCAGTCCGTGCTGAGTTAAGTATCTTCTCCTGCATGATAGGAACTGCGAACCAGCGGCCCGGAACGAACATGGCTGAATCCCATTTTCCATGCTAGGCTGCCCATCTGCTCAAATTCCTCTGGAGTCCAGTATCTTTGTACTGGCAGATGATCTAAAGAAGGACGCATATACTGACCAATAGTTAAGCGATCGCATCCTACAGTTCTTAAATCTGCCATTGCTTGGATGACTTCTTCTATTGTCTCTCCATGTCCCAGCATTAAACCAGATTTGGTGGGAATAGTCGGGTCAATTTCTTTAACTATAGCCAAGACTCGTAGTGAGCGATCGTATTTTGCCCCCCGACGCACTGGGCCTGTTAACCTTTGTACTGTCTCAATATTGTGATTAAAACAAGCGGGTTTAGCTGCGACAATTATGGCAATTCGTTGACTTTGTAATACCTCTGTTGCACCTGCGCCACCCCAAAAATCAGGTGTTAATACTTCAATCTGGGTTTCTGGGTTTAACTGCCTGATAGTTGCCATTGTTTTGACAAAGTGTCCAGCACCTTGGTCTGGCAAGTCATCTCGTGCCACAGAAGTCAGAACTACATAACGCAATCCCAGAAGCTGCACTGCCTCTGCTACCTTTTGTGGTTCTTCTGAGTCCAGCGGCATTGGTGCATGGCCTTTATCAACTTGACAAAAAGCACAAGCACGGGTGCAAGTTGACCCCATTAGTAAGAAACTAGCCGTTTTTTGGGCATAGCACTCTCCCCGATTAGGGCAACGTCCTTCTTCACAGATGGTATGAATTTGGCGCTGCTTAATAATATGTTGAACGGTGGAAATTTCGCTGGCTTTGCCAATAGGGCGACGTAACCAGCTAGGCATGGCTATAATTTCTGACTTAAATTGGCCTGGTTGTAACGAAGTCATAAATCCTAAGTAAATTCCAAGATAAGCTGAGGTAGGTTTTTCTACATTCAGGCTGATGTTTCCGGGTTTTCCTCACCGATAATCTCACACCCCTGGATTTTTCGTCTCACTGCCTCAGTTTTATCAATAAAACAAATTTCCAGGTTTAAATATCACCACGACATAAACTACTCCATGTACGGGAGCAAATTTTAGAAAATACTGTTAACAAAGCTATTTATACCGAAATATACTATCCCCCAATCCATAAAAAATTTAGATATAGTGGGATGACTCTCAAGGTCAAGCGGCATAGCCGTGATTAAACTTAAAGTTTCTGTTAGAGAAATCAGTCGTGGCCAGCAACAAAATTTTAGTTATCGATGACACTACCGTTGTCAGGGTAAAAGTACGAGAAATGTTACCTCCGGGTAATTTCGAGGTATTAGAAGCTAAAGACGGGGTGGAAGGTCTCAATTTTATTCGTCAAGAAAAACTCAGCTTGATCATGTTAGATTTCCTACTACCAAAAATGAGTGGTTGGGAAGTTTTTCAACAAATTCAAGCCCATCCTGATTTAAGAAAGATTCCTTTAGTGATCATGTCTGGTCGTAAGGAAGAAGTTACCGAAAAAATCCCGGAACCATTTGAATACTTTGATTTTCTAGGGAAACCATTTGATAAAAAGCAATTGATTGATGCAATTAAATCAGCTATGGCTAAGGCCAAGCTACCGCGTCAAGAACCAGCTTTAGTGGGAGCCGTTGCGGCTAAAAATGGTGTTAATACAGGTGTAGCTAGTACAAGTTCGATCGCTGATCATGACACAATAGCTACGGTTAATGTTAACAACTCTCCTTTACAAACAACACCTAATGTTGAAACAGCTTCTTTAGCAGAAATTCAAGCGCTGAATGAGAAAATAGTTCAAATGCAAGCTGAAATAGATGGTTTGAAAAAGCAGTTAGCTCAGGTCGTAACCTTTATTAAACAGAAAATTAAGTAAAATTCAAACTGAATTTTATCTCTGTTACATTTAATAGTTTGTTGTCAAAATTCTCATTCAATTTGGGTTAAAAGAGCAGTCTTTTCTAGTTAAAAACTAGAATAAGTACTAGCAATGCGTAAATTTCTTGAAAGTAATAACATTACTAGTAGCGAATGCTTGGGATTCTTAATTTAGTAGAGGTATTACCATACATTATCTCTACTAAATTATATTTTTGAAGATAAAAATTTATTTAATGCTGGTTTTATTTTAACTTATACCCTTAATAAAGATGCAATTTATCAGTTGTTGTAGAGACGTTGTATACAAAGTCTCTACATGATTTATCTGGTATAGTCTTATATTAAATTGGTATTAAAAATATTATTAAATAATACATATTTTTTAGTTTTTATTAATAGTTTATGTGTTAATTGCATAACCCAAAATTTTTATAATTAATTTAAAGAACAATTTTGCTTTCCCTATGAGATTAAGAATTGATTTATGGGAATACTGAAATAATAGTAATTAAACTTAGGCACAAGCTGAGATGTTAACAGTATCAGACACGATATATCCTATAGTTGGCTATCAAATTACTGAGCAAATATACTCTGGTAGCAAAACCATAGTTTATCGTGGTGTTAGAGAACAAGATCAAAAAGCTGTTATTCTCAAACTGATGCGGAATGAATATCCGACATTTACAGAAATTGCTCAATTTCGTAATCAATACACTATTACTCAAAATCTAGAAATTCCTGGAATAGTCAAACACTATAGCCTCGAAAACTACCGTAACGGCTATGTTTTGATCATGGAAGATTTTGGTGGTATATCTCTCAAAGAATGGCGTTCAACAAAATATGCAATCGGTGAGATTTTTCTTTCATTAAACGAATTTTTTGATATTGCTATTAAAGTCACAAAAACTTTAGAACTACTCCATCGCCATCGGATTATTCATAAAGATATTAAACCTGCTAATATTTTAATTCACCCAATCACTGGAGAAATCAAACTAATTGATTTCAGTATCTCTACACTTTTACCAAAAGAAATTCAATCACTTACTAACCCTAATATTTTAGAAGGTACTTTAGCTTATATTTCTCCCGAACAAACGGGACGGATGAATCGAGGTATTGACTATCGTAGTGATTTTTATTCTTTAGGTATAACTTTTTTCGAACTCCTGACTGGAAATTTACCATTCATCAGTTCTGAACCGATGGAGCTAGTTTATTCTCATATTGCCAAAGAGCCACCAAAAGCAAATACTGTTAATGCCAATATTCCATCAATTCTCTCTGAGATTATTAGTAAATTAATCGCTAAAAATGCCGAAGATCGCTATCAGAGCGCTCATGGACTCAGACATGACTTAGAAATCTGTCAAAATCAATGGCTAGAAACTGGAAAAATTTTGCCTTTTACATTAGCACTCAAGGATATATCTAGTCAATTTGTTATTCCAGAAAAACTGTATGGACGACAACGTGAAATCGAAACTTTACTGAGTACTTTTGACCATGTAGCTAGTAATCAAACAGCAATAATTTTAGTCACAGGGTCGTCTGGTATTGGTAAAACTGCGGTAATTAATGAAATCCATAAACCAATTGTTCGGCAACGTAGTTATTTTATTAAAGGTAAATTTGATCAGTTTCAACGTGATATACCATTATCAGCTTTAATCCAAGCATTACGAAATTTAATTGGGCAATTATCGGCAGAAAATGATGCCCATATTCAAGAATGGAAAGATAAAATTTTGTCAGCACTAGGAACACAAAGTCAGATAATCATTGATGTGATTCCTGAATTAGAAAGAATTATTGGTAAACAACCACAGATTGTAGAGCTATATGGCAGTGCAGCCCAAAATCGTTTCAACTTATTATTTCAAAGATTTATTCAAATTTTCACAACAAAAGACCATCCTCTAGTCATATTTCTCGATGATTTACAATGGGCAGATAATGCTTCTTTAAAATTTATTCAATTATTAATGAGTGCAAATAACTCTTCAGATATTGTTAGTGAAACACATGATATAGATGAAAACCAAGGTAATATCTTACTAATTGGTGCATATAGAGATAATGAAGTTTCTAATATACATCCTTTAGTTTTGGCATTAAATGAAATTAGTGAATCGGGAACTACACTTAATCAGATTCAACTTCTACCATTAAATCAATCTAGTTTAAACTATTTGATTGCTGATACGCTTCGTTGTTCTGAAGCCTTATCTATACCTTTAACACAAATGGTGTTTACTAAAACTCAAGGAAACCCATTTTTTGCTACGCAGTTTCTTAAAGGATTATATGATGATGGACTTATAAGTTTAAATTTTGAACTTGGATATTGGCAATATGATCTAGGAAAAATTAAAAATATAACATTTACAGATGATGTCGTAGAGTTTATGGCAATCCAAATAGAGAAATTACCACAAACTACTCAGAATATTCTACAGCTTGCTGCTTGTATTGGTCATGAATTTGATTTAAAAACTCTCGCAATTGTCTTTGAAAAATCTGTTATAGATACTGCATCAGATTTATGGCCATCATTAATCGATGGTCTAATAATACCTCAAAATGATGGATATATTTTTTTAGCGAATGATGATTGTCATAAATTAGAGATAATTAACCATTCTACTATAAATAAATCAACAATTAATGATTACCAACTTCCTAAATATAAATTTGTTCATGACCGTGTACAACAAGCAGCTTATTCTTTAATTGCCAAGGAACAAAAGCAATTAATTCATCTAAAAATTGGCTTGCTTCTATTAAACAACATCCCAATCGAAGAAAGAGAAGAAAAGATTTTTGAACTGGTTAATCAATTTAATATAGCAGTAGAGTTTATTACCAATCAGACCCAGCGTGATGAACTAGCCATAATGAATCTCACTGCTGGACGTAAAGCTTTAGCTTCAACAGCTTACTCAGCAGCATTTAAATATTTAGATACAGGAATTAAACTACTCCCAGAAAATAGTTGGGCTAATCAATATGAACTGACTTTAGCTCTCTGCGAAACAGCAGCAGAGGCGGCATATTTAAATGGTGATTTTGAACAAACAGAGAAACTTGTTCAAATAGTTTTGTTAAATGCTAAAACCATACTAGATAAAGTAAAAGTAATTGACATTACTATTCAGGCATACGGAGCGCAAAACAAAGCATGGGAAGGTGTTAAAGCTGGACTAGATTTTCTGAAGTTATATAGAGTTGAATTTCCAGAAGAACCTAGCACGTCAGATATTGAACAAGCAATCAATGAAACAGCCACATATTTTATTAATCGAAGTATCGATAGTTTAATAAATCTGCCAAATATGGAGGATGCAGAAGCACTGTCAATAATGCGTATTTTATCTAGTATTATTGCATTAGCCTACACTGTAATTCCTGAACTTTTTCCCTTAATGGTTTTGAAACAGATAAATTTATCTATTGAATATGGGAACTCTTCTTTCTCTACCTATGCGTATGTTTGTTACGGACTCATATTATGTGGTGTAATAGAAGATATTGAATCTGGCTATAAATTTGGGGAATTAGCTACAAAATTATTATCTAAATTAAATAACAAAGAAATAAAAGCTAAAGTTATTCAGACATTTTCTGCCCATGTCAGACACTGGCAAGATCCTGTTCGTGAATCTTTAAAGCCTCTTTTAGAAGCTTACTCTGCTGGTTTAGAAGTAGGAGATTTAGAATTTGCGGCATATTCTTTAAAGGCATCTTGCTATATTTCCTACTTTAGTGGTAAAACACTAATTTCTCTAGAAAAGGAAATAGCAAACTACAGTTATGCCTCCAAGCAAATCAAACAAGATAGGGTATTTTACTGGATTGAAATTTATCGACAAACTATTTTAAATTTAAAAGATAATGTTCAAAA
Source organism: Nostoc cycadae WK-1 (assembly GCF_002897135.1). Lineage (NCBI taxonomy): Bacteria > Bacillati > Cyanobacteriota > Cyanophyceae > Nostocales > Nostocaceae > Nostoc > Nostoc cycadae. The sequence goes on from NZ_DF978433.1 coordinate 143,054, forward strand.
TCCTTGCTATTTAATTGGTGATGCTTACAATGAAGAAAAATTAATTTCTCTTCATGTACAGGCTAATGATATCAATGCTCTTTTCTATTTATATTTATGTAAGCTGCATTTATGTTATTTACTAGGAGAATATACTCAAGCAATTGATCATGCTGTAAATGCGAAACAGTATTTAAGTGGGGGAATAGGTCAATTTGCATTGCCTCAATTTTTCTTTTATGATTCTCTAGCTTGGTTGGCTATATATCATGATGTTGAGCTATCTAAACAAACCCAAATATTGACTAAGGTTTCAGCTAGTCAAGAAAAAATGCGGAAATGGTCGCTCAATGCTCCAACAAATTATTTAAATAAATTTTATTTAGTAGAAGCTGAGAGATGTCGAGTTTTAAACCAGTATCTTGAAGCAATAGATTTCTATGATCTCGCTATTTCTCTATCAAAGGAAAATGAATTTATCCATGAAGAAGCTTTAGCGAATGAGTTGGCTGCTAATTTTTATTTGGTTTGGGGTAAAGAAAAGATTGCTAAACCTTACTTGATTGATGCTTATTATGCTTATGTGCGCTGGGGAGCATTAACTAAAGCTCAATATTTGCAGAAACGCTATCCTTATTTACTTGTTGGCATTATCCAAGAAGAAAAACTCAGCCAATATCTCAACCAACATAGCGAAGTAGATTTACATACATCTCTAACTCACAATATACAAACTTCTCTCAGCAGTAATGAAACTGTTGTTAGTTCTCACACTAGTATTTCAGATATGCTAGATTTGGCATCTGTCATTAAAGCTTCGCAAGCTTTGTCAGGAGAGATTAATCTTAAAGATTTGTTGTCAACTTTGATGACAGTTGTAATGGAGAATGCAGGTGCTTCTAAATGTGTTTTAGTTTTGAATGAAGCTGATAACTCAGGCTTTACTGTTAGTGCTATCAGTTCTCTTACTAATTTAGAATTTATTCATACAGAATTTCCTTTAATTTCTTTAGAGTTTTGCAATGATGTTCCAATCTCTGTAATCAACTATGTTAAACGTAGTCGAGAAATATTAGTGATTGATGATGCTATAACTCAAGCATTTTTAGCAACAGACCCATATATTCTCCGTGAACAACCTAAGAGTCTGTTGTGTATTCCTATGATTAATCAAAATCAATTGCTGGGGATACTTTATTTAGAAAATAATTTGGCTACTGGTGCATTTACAAATAATCGCTTAGAAGTTCTCAAACTTTTAACTAGCCAGGCTACAATCTCTCTTGAAAATGCTAAACTTTATGACAATTTAAACCAAACTAAGCAGCAATTAGAAGAATATAACCATAATTTGGAAGATAAAGTTGCAGAAAGAACAAACGAACTTAAAGATAAAAACTATAGCTTACAACAAGCATTACAAGAGCTACAAAGAACTCAGGCACAATTAATTCAAAGTGAAAAAATGTCTTCTTTAGGTCAAATGGTAGCAGGCATTGCCCATGAAATTAATAATCCAATTAATTTCATTCATGGCAATATTATTCATACCAGTGACTATGTTGCTGATTTACTTGAATTAGTAGATATATATCAACAAGAATATCCTCATCCAACACCAATTGTTACTGAAAAATTTGAGGAAATAGATTTTGATTTTTTAGTAGAGGATTTACCAAAAACTATCGATTCTATGAAAATGGGAAGTTCGCGCATTCGTGATATTATTTTAGGCTTGCGTAATTTTTCTCGCTTAGATGAAGCAGAAATGAAACCTGTTGATATTCATGAAGGTATCGAAAATACTTTGATGATTTTGCAAAATCAATTAAAAGAAAAAAGCAACTTACCCGAAATACAATTAATTAAAGAATATTCAGTTTTACCACAAGTAACTTGTTATGCAGGTCAATTGAATCAAGTATTTATGAATATTCTGAGTAATGCTATTGATGCTTTAAGAGGTAGTTTCGCAAATAATCAAAGTAAGCAAAATCATGATCATCCTCAAATTATGATTTGTACAGAATTAACAGAATATCAGACTATTAAAATTAAAATTACTGATAATGGGAATGGAATACCAGAAGATATTCGTCAAAAAATATTTGACCCATTTTTTACCACTAAAGCTGTAGGAAGCGGTACTGGTTTAGGTTTATCCATTAGTTATCAGATTGTAGTTGACAAACATCAAGGAAATTTAATTTGTAATTCTGAATTAAATCAAGGAACTGAGTTTGTAATTGAAATACCAATGCGATAAATTTAATGTGTACTAATTAAAATAGATCATGACTAGCGATCGCCCTGCCATTTTATCATTTTTTGCTGGTGCAGGTTTCCTGGATTTAGGCTTTGAAGCTCACGGCTTTAATATTGTTTATGTCAATGAAATTTTTTCCCCTTTCATGGCATCATATCGTTATTCCAGAGAATTACTCAAATTACCCCTGCCAGAATATGGATATCATCATGGAGAAGCAGGAGACGTAAGTCAGCTTGTTGAAGGAGTACAAGCACAACGTTTATTAGAACTAGTCCATGATTGTCGCAAGTCTCATCAGATTGTAGGTTTTATTGGTGGGCCACCTTGCCCAGATTTTTCTATTGGGGGTAAGAATAAAGGATATTTGGGGAATAATGGTAAGCTTTCTTCTATTTATATTCAAATTATTTGTCAAAATCTGCCTGATTTCTTTTTATTTGAAAATGTTAAGGGTTTATGGAAAACAAAAAAACATCGGATATTTTTTGAATCATTAAAAAGACGGTTAGAGCAAGCCGGTTATTTTTTAACTGAACGCTTGATTAATGCCATTGAATATGGAGTACCACAAGATAGAGCCAGAATTATTCTTGTAGGATTTCACAATCATTGTATTAAGAAAATCGAGATAAAACATTATCAAAATATTTTTGATTGGCAAAAACAAATTATCTATTCTCAAGCAAAAGTTTTGGCCGATTATTGGCCGCGATCGCAATTATTTCAAGAAAATTCTATATTGCCTTGTCCTGATAACATTATTCAAGAATTAACAGTTGAATTCTGGTTTAGAAAAAATAATGTTCTGCATCATCCTAACGCTGAACATTATTTTCAACCAAAAGCCGGCATTCAGAAATTTATAACTGTGAATGAAGGAGATGATTCTAAAAAATCTTTCAAACGTCTGCACAGATGGCGTTACTCTCCGACGGCTTGCTATGGCAATAATGAAGTACATTTACATCCTTATAAAGCAAGAAGAATATCTGTAGCAGAAGCTTTAGCTATACAATCTTTACCAGAAAATTTTGTATTTCCTGAGCAGATGTCTCTGACTAATATGTTTAAATCAATTGGCAATGGTGTACCGTACTTGGTATCCAAAGCATTAGCTAAAACTATGCTTGATTTTTTTGGAATTAACTCAGACAAAACTTTTGATTTACCTCAATAGTAAACTGCCTCAAGGTTAATGAATTAGTTACAATAATTAAATAAACTTGAAATCACTTTACTTATTGAGCTAGATAATTAGCCTAGCTTGGGGATCAATTCGTAGTCAATGTGGTTTAATATATAATAAATGTCTTAATTTTTTATAAAGCTTAATAATCATTCATAGGCAAAAGCTCAATGGCAGCAGACTATCCAGATATTGATATTGCGCCATTTATCGATCACGCCCTGTTAACGCCAACGGCTACTCCAGAGCAGGTTGAGCAATGGTGTGAACAAGCATATAGATTTAACTTTGCGGCGGTTTGCATTTACCCCACCTATGTTAAGCAAGCAGCAGAACTTCTCAAAGGGAAAACGCCAAAAGTTTGTACGGTGATTGGCTTTCCTCATGGAGCAACAACTTCAGCCGTTAAGCTGTATGAAGCTCAAGAAGCGGTGGAAAATGGAGCTACTGAGTTAGATGTTGTGCTTAACTTAGGTTGGTTGAAGGTGGGAAAAACCAAGGAAGTTCACCAAGAAATTGCCGAGATTTGTGAAGAAACTGGGCAAACAGTCAAGGCGATTTTGGAAACCAGCCTGCTGACAGATGCCGAAAAAAGACTAGCGGCAGAAATATGTATGGATGCAGGTGCAGCATTCCTCAAAACAAGTACAGGTTGGAATGGTAGTGCCACAGTAGCAGATGTGGGGTTTTTGAAAGAAGTAGTCCGAGAAAGAATAGGAATTAAAGCTTCTGGGGGTATTCGGACACACGAGCAAGCCCTAGACTTAATTCTAGGAGGTGCTACAAGATTAGGGACATCTCGTGGTATCGATTTGATCCGCCAGCGAGATAATCTGGAGAAAGGGGAATAGTCATTTGTTTTTTGTCATTTATGAGCCACTGGATTAGACGGGTTCCTCGGCTTGTAGCAAGTGGTGTCCTCCTCAACTAATGACTAACAACAAATGGCTCATGACTAATGACTGATGGCTAATGATTCATGAGTAAAACTTATAAAGCAACTGGTATTAATCTAAAAACTCAGGTGCTAGGAGAGTCAGACAGAATAGTGACAATTTTGACACGAGAGTTCGGTTTGATTCGAGCCGTTGCGCCAGGCGCACGCAAACACAACTCTAGCCTTGGTGGTCGGAGTGGAATGTTTGTGGTCAATGAACTACTGATTGCTAAAGGGCGATCGCTCGATAAAATTACTCAAGCACAGACGTTAAAAACATATCCCGGTTTAGCTAAAGACTTAGGGAAATTAGCCGCAGGTCAGTATTTAGCAGAAATAGCCTTGTGTCAGGCTTTAAGTGAACAACCTCAAGAGGAACTTTATGAGTTACTCAATGAACACCTTCACCAGTTAGAAATTCTACCGAAAGCCGAAACATCAGCTATTTACGCATCCCTGGCTCTTGGAGTATTTCAACTTTTAGTCTTAGCGGGACTAACTCCTCAAATCCAAGTATGTTGTTTAACTCAAGGCTCCCTAAAGCCAGACTTTGCCAATCCCAACTGGCAAGTGGGATTTAGTGTTCCTACTGGTGGTGTGATTTGTTTGGAGGCGTGGGAAAGTTTACGCCGAAAACGGGAGATAGAAAAATGGGAAAATAAAGAGTATTCCGAGTTTTCACCATCAGTAAATTCTTCTATCCCTAGCTACGAGACTGTTGTTCATCGACAAGAAATCCCAGTGATTTCTTATCGACTGAGCGCCAGAGAATTCGCTCTGCTCCAACAACTGCCACAACCAGAGATAATGCAAATTGATGGAATTAGAGATAATGGCTGGTTATCTATTGAGCAGATTTTACGCCAGTATGCTCAGTATCATTTAGGTCACTCTATTCGCTCCGCAACCCTGATCGATTCTTATTTTGCTGCCAACCATGATGCAACCATCTGATTTGGATAGAAAAATCCTACCTTTATCACCAAGCCATACGAAAAAGCAGAGTAGGCCAACAACTCCTGCTGTGACTAATCATTTGAAATCGGTTCCTTCATCTACAAATAGTCAAATTTACAATCACGAAATTTCCAAACCAGATATTTCGAGCAATGGTCAACAGCGGACATCCGAAAAATTAATCAATGTTGCCCCTAGCAACAAAGAGCATAGTTTGCCAGTAGACACTGCACCAGAAAAAGCAGCTTGGAATGGCTCTGGTGGAGAAGCGAAATCAGAGAATGTACAACAGGGATTCTTCCCTGTGTTAAAAAACCCTAATTTCCTAGCACTTTGGGGTGGCCAAGTATTTTGCCAACTGGCTGATAAAGTGTATTTAGTATTGATGATTGCTTTAATTAATACTCACTTTCAAGCAGGCAGTCAAAGCATTAGTGCTTGGGTATCAACTTTAATGATGGCATTTACAATCCCAGCCGTATTGTTTGGTTCTGTAGCTGGGGTATTTGTAGACCGTTGGTCGAAGAAAGCGGTTTTGGTAGCAACAAATATTTGGCGTGGTCTTTTAGTTTTAGCAATTCCTTTTTTGTTGTGGTTAACTCATGATTGGCAACCCATCGGAGTTTTGCCAGTAGGTTTTGCAATTATTTTGGGCGTGACTTTTTTAGTTTCTACACTGACACAGTTTTTTGCCCCAGCAGAACAAGCAGCAATTCCCTTAGTAGTGGAAGAACAGCATTTACTGTCGGCTAATTCCCTTTACACAACAACGATGATGGCATCGGTGATTATTGGATTTGCTATAGGGGAACCCATTTTAGCGATCGCAGATAGTATATGGGCGCAGTTTGGTGGTAACAATGGTTTGGGTAAAGAAATTTTAGTAGGTGGCAGTTATGCGATCGCTGGCATAATTTTAATGTTGTTAGCCACAAAAGAAAAACCCCATGCACCCGATACCGAATTTCCTCACGTTTTCTCAGATTTAAAGGATGGTTTTGCTTACCTCAAAGATAATCATCACGTTCGTAACGCGTTAGTAAGACTGATTATTTTGTTTTCTGTCTTTGCCGCTTTAACTGTTTTAGCAGTGCGGATGGCAGAAGTAATTCCTAACTTGAAAGCCTCACAATTTGGCTTTTTACTAGCAGCAGGTGGCGTGGGAATTGCTGCTGGAGCGACAATTCTTGGACAGTTTGGGCAACGCTTCTCCTATTCTCAACTGGGTTTGTATGGTTGTTTAGGAATGGCAGCATCTTTAATTGGTTTGGCCTTATTTACTACGCAATTATGGCTAGTCTTATTATTTATCGCGATATTGGGAATTTTTGGGTCATTAGTGGGAATTCCGATGCAAACGGCGATTCAAACAGAAACTCCCCCAGAAATGCGTGGTAAAGTTTTTGGACTGCAAAATAATGTAATTAATATTGCTTTGACCTTACCTTTAGCACTAGCGGGTGTAGCAGAAACTTTTGTCGGATTGAAAGCTGTTTTTTTGGGATTAGCTGCGATCGTCTTTTTTGGTGGTATCTTAACCTGGTATAACTCCCGTCAGTATTCATAAACAAATTTCTGCATCACTTGACAAAAGCAAGAATTTATTATTGACTTTGATTTCATGGTAAACTGAACTCAGCAATAATTTAGTGCCTAACTCGCTGGGAATAAACCTGAGATTACACCGAACTAAGTTGTATTCCAAGTTAAAAATTAGCAACTTATTCATTAAAATAAATCAAACCGAAAATCTATTGTTTTCATTAGCTGATAGGCAGTTTGAACAATAGCTTATATCGGTATTTTTGAGTTCAGCATTATCAAGTAAAATCAGGCTCAAGTCAAATACAGCCAAGGCGCAAAACTAATAAATAAAACTAGCTTTCTTATAACTAACTTTAAAGAATGCGTATAGCCTGGATTGGAAAAAAATCACCCTTTTGTGGCAATGTCACCTACAGTCGAGAGATAACGAATGCTTTGCTAGACAGGGGACATGAAGTTAGTTTTCTTCACTTTGCCCAAGAAGAACCTGAACCAGACAACTGGCCAAAATTCCAAGAAGTATCTTTACCCTTCATTTATAAATCTCAGGTTTATACAATTCCGGCGCTAAAAGCGACAAAAGTTTTAACAGAATCTTTAAGAGAAATCAAGCCGGATATCGTTCATGCTTCCTTAACTTTATCGCCGCTTGACTTTGTTTTACCAGAAATTTGCGAACAACTTAATTTGCCTTTAATTGCCACTTTCCACACACCATTTGCCGGGAAAGGTGCAAAACTCATATCAGGAACCCAACTGATAGCCTATCAGTTGTATGCACCTTTTTTAGATAACTATCATCGCGTGATTGTATTTTCGCAAATTCAGCGAGAACTACTTGCACGTATGGGTGTACGGGAAGAAAATATCGCCGTCATTCCCAATGGTGTAGATACAGTTAAATATTCTCCAGGATATTCCACCATTAAAACGGAATTTAAAGCTGAACGCTTATTTGTCTACCAAGGAAGGATAGCCCCAGAAAAAAATGTTGAAGCTTTACTGCGGGCTTGGAAGCAGTCAGATATGAGGTCAGAAAGTAAGTTATTAGTTGTCGGAGATGGCCCTTTAAGACCTTCTTTAGAGCAATTTTATGGTGCAGAATACGGCATCTTTTGGTTAGGGTTTGTGGCTGAAGAAGAACGACGTATCAATATATTAAGGGGTGCAGATGTATTTATTTTGCCTTCTTTAGTAGAAGGACTGTCCCTTTCTTTATTAGAAGCAATGTCTAGTGGACTAGCTTGTATAGCGACAGATGTAGGTGCAGACGGAGAAGTATTGGAAAAAGGGGCTGGTATAGTATTAAGTACGAAAACAGTGCGATCGCAATTAAAAACCCTTTTACCACTGTGTCAAGATCATCCAGAGTTAACAACTCTACTAGGACAAAAAGCGAGAAATCGTGTTTTAGAACGCTATACCCTCACGAAAAATATTACACAGCTAGAAGAATTGTATAAGGAAGTTTTATTACAGCAACCTGTACATCTGAGTTGGGGAGCTTAAAAAAGTTCATCCCTAAACCAACGTAAAAATCATGACACAATCTCTCCAAAAAATATTTACATTTGATGAATTTTTAGATTTTTTGGCAACGCAACCAGAGAATATTCGTTATGAATTACACGATGGAGATATTATTCAAATGCCGCCACCACCAGGGCAACATGAGCAAATAGTGGCATTTTTAACAATGATTTTAGGGTATGAGTGTCTTCGTCTGAGACTTAATTACGGTATACCTAAAACTGCTACAGTGAAGCCAGAAAATAAAACATCAGGGTACTATCTAGATGTTTTATTAATGAATTTTTCTAACTTGAGCAATGAACCATTGTGGGAGAAACAATCAGTCCTGAGTTACCCAGATTCAATCCCATTAGTAATTGAAGTAGTCAGCACTAATTGGAGAGATGATTATCATAAAAAGTTTGCTGACTATGAAGAAATGGGTATCCCAGAATATTGGATTGTGGATTATGCAGCTTTGGGTAGTAAGGAATTGATAGGCGACCCCAAACAGCCAACAATCACAATTTACTCTTTAAGTGATGAGGGAGAATATCGTGGTAAACAGTTTAGAGGCGATGACCGTATAGAGTCGCCAACATTCTTAGATTTAAATCTCACTGTTCAGCAAATTTTTCACTGTGTTATTGAGTGATGGAAGCACGATCCTTCCAAACTGATTGGGAGCGAATTGATGCTATATATTATGTCACTACTTACACAAGCTCTAGAAAGAATTTTGGTGTGGCTGCAAGCTAACTGTCCATCAGTTGTTTATCCTATTCTTCTGGTTCTACGTCAGGAAATTTACTCAAAACTTGCTAAAATCTCTCCCAACTACCACGTTTAGCTTTTTCTTCTAAATAGTCTTTAGTCATCCATGCGGAAAACTGTGCTGATAAGGAAATAGCTACCAGTTGTTCAATAGAAATATTTTCTTTGACAGCTAAAGCTTCAATTTGTTTATACAACTGACTTTTCCCGTTAAGTCTCTTTTGCA
>NZ_DF978433.1:155891-199822 GCF_002897135.1 Nostoc cycadae WK-1
CTTTCAAGACTTAACGGGAAAAGTCAGGTTTATACAAAGATTCAGGTAGCTGTACGCTCAAGTTAGTCATAGGATTTTTCCTACTATATGTGACTATTAGTAGCCTTTTGACTTGAATAATCTATCTGTTGATAAATTCATCTTTGAATTATCCTTTAAAGTCCATCCTAAACTTGTTGGCTGTTGATAAACTCGCTTTAAGGTATTCACATCTCTAGCTGAAATAGTCGGCGGGTTGCGGACTTGGGAAAAATATAAAGCATCAGTTTGTAATGTACTATGACCCCAAATTCCCAAGGCGTGGCCAAGTTCATGGCGTGCAGCAGCAACGACATAATTACCTGTCTGACTAGGACTCAAGAGAATAGTAAAACGGTGTAATAAAACATTGTTGCTGGTATACAACTGGTATGTAGTTAAAGCAGAACGCGCACGGGGAATTTTTTTATCTGATGATAATTGTAATGGTGGTGCTTTTCTTTCAATTTGGATATCAGCAATTTCTGGCTTTTTTACTAATGTTAAAGGCAAATACATACTCCATTCCTGTACAGCCTGCGAAACACTTTTTACCCATGTTTCTGTCTGTTGATTGCTAACATTTATTGGTCGTTCTATATAAACTTGAACGGGAAATTTTGACCAAACTAAATAACCTATTTCAGTTGTTGCAACTTGAGAAAAGTAATCACCACTATTTTGACTATCTTTCCACTGAGCTAGTGTACCTGGTAGGTAATGAAGTTTTGGGGTAGGTGGAGATACGGCGCTGGATGGAAAGTTCGCCAAAATAATTAACAGCCCTGTACTTATAGTTAATACAAGGGCTGTTAGGAATTTTTTAATATTTAACATCGGGTTTAGGGTAATTTTCCCCATTTCCCTATCCTTATTTAGGTAGCCAACCTGCACTTAACACCACTGTTAAACCGAGAAAAATTACTGTCAAAGCCCAAGTAATTCGGTTTAAGGTGTTTTCTGCACTCTTGGTGCTGCTAAATAATTGTGCTTGTCCACCAATAGCACCAATGCCATCACCCTTGGGACTATGCAGTAATACTAAAACAATTAGTCCAACGGCGGCTAATGACCAAACAATTTGTACGATATTTGTAACTGTCATGTTAGCAATCTCATTTATAACGGTTTAAAAACAGAAAAATCAGCACAGAGAAAACAGTTAGCTGTTTTCTCTGAAACTTATTTACAGACCAATTGGCATAGGGGTACGATCGCGTTTAAGGTCAAATTCGATTGGTTTGACGAGCGATCGCCCGGTCATTTCTGGTGGCTGAGGCAGCTGTAAAATATCCAGAATGGTAGGTGCAATGTCCGCCAGTTTGCCATCGCTACGCAGTTCGACATTTGTTCCATGTCCCGGAATTTTGGCTTTTTCGCCTTCCACCAAAATCATGGGTACTGGGTTGGTAGTATGCGCCGTCCAGGAATTACCCTCTTCATCTAGCATATACTCAGCGTTGCCGTGGTCGGCGGTAATAATTGTTGTCCCGCCAGCTTTGATAATGCTTTCGAGGAGGCGACCCACACAGCGGTCAACTTCTTCAATTGCCGTGATTGTGGCTGGTATTTGACCAGTATGCCCTACCATATCTGGGTTAGCATAGTTAATCACAACGAGAGAGTATATACCTTTTTGAATGGCGGCGATCGCTACGTCTGTGACAGCAGCGGCTGACATAGTTGGGGCTTTGTCGTAGGTCGCTACCATTGGACTACTGACAAGTTCTCGGTCTTCCCCTGGAAAAGGTTCTTCTAAACCACCGTTAAAGAAATAAGTAACGTGGGCGTATTTTTCTGTTTCGGCGGTACGTAACTGCTTCAAACCATGATTAGCAATGACTTCACCGAGAATATTAGTTAAATTCTGCGGCTCAAAAGCTACTGTTACTGGTAGGTCTGAATCGTACTGGGTAAAAGTAACAAAGGATAGTGGCTGAATTTGCTGTCGTTCAAAGCCTGTAAATTCAGAACTGACAAAGGCTTGAGTTAATTGTCTAGCACGGTCAGGGCGGAAGTTGAAAAATATTACCCCATCTCCTGGTTCAACTGCGCCAGGAGCAATGCGAACTGGGTTAATAAATTCGTCTGTCACCCCTTCGGCGTAAGATGCTTGCAAGACTTGTGCGGCTGTGCGCCCATCGCCTGCGCCATCTTGGGTCATGACATCATACGCCCGTTTGACTCTATCCCAACGGCGATCGCGATCCATCGCGTAGTAACGGCCGCTGAGGGTAGCGATGCGCCCAATTCCTACACGATCAATGTAATCTTGCAGTTGTTGAATTGCTTTGATCCCTTCGCTAGGGGAAGTATCCCGACCATCGGCGATCGCATGAATACAAACTTCTGAAATTCGCTGTTCCTTGGCTAAGTCAAGTAGTCCGAACAGGTGGGTAATATGCGAGTGTACCCCTCCATCAGAACAAAGACCCACTAAGTGCAACTTGCCATTTTGAGAACGAACTTCCTGGCAAATTTTGACCAGTGCAGGGTTACTGAGGATTGAACCGTCTTCCACTGCATCGGAGATGCGTACAAGCTCTTGTGGAACAACTCGCCCAGCGCCGATATTCAAATGACCAACTTCTGAGTTACCCATTTGACCATCTGGCAAGCCTACGGCTTTTCCTGATGTGCGGATGAGGGTGTGCGGGTACGCCACCCACAAGCTGTCCATAATCGGCGTTTTCGCCGCCACAATAGCGTTTCCTCGCGTCTCCTCGCAGTAGCCCCATCCGTCTAAAATGACTAGCACCACAGGAGCAACAGGTGCCTTGGTCATAATAAAATTGCCCTTTACTTTTTGTAATACCCGAATGATACCACTGCTAACCACAGCTGCAAGTGAATTTCTGCTTATTAACTTGTTTTATAACTTATTGACAGATTTTTTAGATTTTTTTTACTTTTTGCAACTGTTACATATATTTTGTGATATTCCAGGTTGGTTAATTAGTTAGTAGTAAACCTAGGATGATACTACTAACTTGATATTTTATTTTTTCTTACTGCCAGCCTTGGCTGCTTTGGCTGCTTTCTTAGCAGCTTTTTCCGCAGCTATCGCATCTAATTTTGCTTGTTCTTTCTCTTCGGCAATTTTATCCAGGTAGTAGTGATAATCTCCTAAATAAACTCGGAATTCACCATCCCGAATTTCCACAATTTTGTTAGCTACCTGAGAAATAAAATAACGGTCGTGGGAAACTACAATTGCCGTCCCATCATAGTTTTGCAGCGCTTCTTCCAACATTTCTTTGGCGGGAATATCTAGATGGTTGGTAGGCTCATCTAAAATCAGTAAATTGGCTGGACGCAAGAGCATTTTTGCCAATGCTAAACGCGCTTTCTCTCCTCCACTTAAGGCTTCAACACATTTAAATACAGTGTCGCCAGTGAATAAGAATTTGCCCAGGAGGGTGCGGACTTCTTCGTTTTTCCAGTCAGGAACTTCATCATGAATAGTTTCCATAACTGTCTTTTTCAAGTCCAAAGCTTCGGCTTGATTTTGCTCAAAGTAACCAGGAATTACATTATGATCGCCTAAGCTAACAGTACCTTCGGTGGCTGGTTCCGTACCCATAATTATTCGCAATAGGGTAGATTTTCCCGCACCGTTGGGGCCTAAAAAGGCAATGCGATCGCCTCTTTCAATCAGCAGATTCGCTCCTAGAAATAAGATTTTATCATCGTAGGTATGAGTTAAATCTTTAATCGTCACAACCTCCCGTCCACTGCGAGGCGCTGGGGGAAAGCGAAAATGCAAAGTTCTCACTCCCGCGGTGGGTGCTTCGATGCGCTCAATTTTGTCTAGTTGTTTTTCCCGGCTTTTGGCTTGGGTACTGCGGGTAGCACTGGCACGGAATCGATCAACAAAGGCTTGCTGTTTCTCAAGTTCTTTTTGCTGGCGTTCGTAAGCACTCAGTTGTGCTGATTGATTTTCGGCTTTTTGTTGCAAGTACGCCGTGTAGTTACCCAGGTAGGTGCTAGAAACGCCGCGTTCAGTTTCGACAATTTGCGTGCAGAGGCGGTCTAAAAATTCTCGGTCATGGGAAACTATCACCATCGGCGTTGTTAAGCCTTTGAGGTAAGTTTCTAGCCACTCAATGGTTTCTAAGTCTAAATGGTTTGTCGGCTCGTCTAACAGCAGTAAATCGGGTGCTTGCAGCAGAATTTTACCCAAACTCATCCGCATTTGCCAACCACCAGAGAAAGCACTAACGAGGCGATCGCCATCTTCTTGGTCAAATCCCATCTCTGGTAAAATCTTACCGATGCGTGCTTCTAAACCGTAACCATCCAAAGCTTCAAACTGACGCTGCAAACGATCCAACTTGTGAATCAGTCGATCCAATTCCTCTGGTGTCGCAGTTTGCATATCGTGCTGTACATCTGTCAGAGATAGCTGTACTTCGTTTGCTTCTTTAAATACTGTCCAAAATTCTTCTCTAACGGTGCGGCTGGGATCGACTTCAAACTCTTGATTGAGGTAAGCGATATGTAAACTAGCAGGACGAATGATTTCGCCAGCGGTAGGTTCCATTTCCCCAGAGATAATTTTCAACTGGGTAGATTTTCCCGCACCGTTAACGCCGACTAAGCCAATGCGATCGCCTGGTTTGACTTCCCAGTTGATATCCTTGAGGACTTCGCCTGTTGGATAAATTTTACTGATATGTTCGAGTCGCAGCATCGAGTTTCTCTCAGGTAGGAAATAGATGGTTAAGGACGAAGTACCAACACCGTGTCCAATATTAACAAAAATTAACCAAGAATTCCTCCTAGTAAGTTGTAATTAACCTCAACTACCACTGAATTTTGGTTACTTACAAATTTTGTGCAGCTTGCTTTACTTCTTCAATACTTAAACTAAGCTCCTCCGCTACTTGTTCCACTGTCAAACCCAGTTTCAAAAAGCGAGTGACCATTCTTAGCTTTTCTTGACGCTGACCTTCTTCCTTCCCTTCCTGAAAAACATCCTGAAAATATCTGGTATTTTTTAATTCACTGATGCTAAACATTTTCTCCATCTCCTCTTTAGTCATCGTGGGAAACTTGTATAACAAGATTGTCTCTATTAATTGTAATAATTGCTGTTGTTTTATTGGTGAGTTTATTTCTAATCTTGTCCTTTCGATTAAATCTCTAGCCTCTATTATTGCTGTGTCTTCAGATGTGACAATTAATTTAACAGTTGCAATGCCAATTGGTAGCGACGGTTCAGAGCTTAATTCATCCAGATAAATACACCTAACTCGCTGACTAATAAAAAATTCTCTGTAGTGCTTGATATCTCCTATGTCTATACTTCTGCTTGGGTATAAAACAACAGCACTCCAATCATTGACAGGTTGATTTTGACGCAAATACAAGCAGATTTCGGCAATCAAGCGCGAATAAATCTTTGTATCTACTTGAAACTGTACTTCCACAAAATAAATTGGCTGATCAATTTCAATATTCGGAACAAATACACCATCAATTCTGAATGCTGTTTGTTTAATTTCAACTGACGAAAATTGGTAAATACTAGCAGTATCAGGAGAATCCCCAATCAGTTCAAAGAAGATATCGGGAAATTCTTGAAATAGGCGATAAAATACGCTGTCTGTTTTCACAGATGGATAAGAGTAGATAATTTTACATAAATAATTATGTCCCTGTTTGCGCTTCTCCACCATCCCGCACTTCTTGGACACGCTCTTTGGATATCCCTAATACCCGTGATATCGGCGCTAACAAATTATCATCAATAGCTTCTCCCGCATAAATATTATTGAGTTCTGTAGGAGAAATTTTAAAGGTATCGCAGAATTTAGCAAATTCCTGATTATTGAGGTCAAGTTCTTTTTGTCGCTCTTGTAATAACAGTGCGATCGCTCTCATTCCAAACTTAGGACGTTCACTAACTTTTATATATTTCTGTACTAAATAATTAACTTTACTCGTATCACCACCAGTCTTTTTAAGTAAATCACTACAAGCTTTCTTGAGAGCTTTTTTTAAAACTTCTTCTTCATTTAAAAAATAAAGAATTTCATTCACATATTCTTGCTTAAAGAAACCAACTAAACTCCCTTTATGATAAATAGGTATATAAGATGTTTCTGTATGAGATTGCCAATCTGAAGGTTCATTACGTAACAAGGACATAGCTGCACCTATAAAAATTTAATGCTCACCATTTTAAAACTATTTATATGTGTGTAACTATGTATATTTGCTGAAACAAGTTCAAATTAAAAAACCGTCTGTGGATTAAAGATAAAACACACCAGACGGTTTTCAGTTAAATTAATTTTCAAAACAAAGGTTAGTTCATATTTCCAGAAGTTGCTAACTCCGCTAACCGTTCTTGCTGATCTTGAGAGATGCAAGATTGAATCACTGTCTCTAAATCACCTTCCAGAACAGGATTTAAGGAGAAGTTTTGACCTAAGCGGTGGTCGGTCACACGGTTATCTTTATAGTTATAAGTGCGAATCTTTTCCGATCGCGATCCTGTACCAACTTGCGATCGCCGCATCGAAGTTACTTCCTCTTGTTGTTCGCGTAACTTCATTTCGTACAGTTTCGCCCGCAAAATTTGCATCGCCCGCTCTTTGTTTTGCAACTGGCTGCGCTCTTCTGTACAGAAAATTCGTATTCCTGTCGGTTTGTGCATTAAGTCAACGGCTGTTTCCACCTTGTTGACGTTTTGTCCACCAGCACCGCCAGAACGAGCCGTGGTCATTTCAATATCTTTGGGGTCAATGTGAATTTCCACGTCATCCACTTCTGGCATAATTGCGATCGTGGCTGTAGATGTGTGAACCCGTCCTCCCGCCTCGGTGACTGGTACACGCTGTACGCGATGCACTCCAGCTTCAAACTTTAACTGGCTGTAAACGTTGTCACCTTTAATTTCGAGAATGACTTCTTTCCAACCGCCCATTTCTCCCAAAGATTCGCTGACGAGCGAAACTTTCCAACCTTGAGTTTGAGCGTAACGAGTATACATCCGCATCAAGTCGCCAGCCCAAATACTCGCTTCATCACCACCAGTCCCAGCACGGATTTCCAACATGATATTTTTCTCATCGTTGGGGTCGCGGGGCAGTAATAATATTTTTAAGCGAGCCTCTAAGTATTCTATTTTTTCTTCTAATTCACTAACTTCCAGTGCTGCCATTTCTTGCATTTCTGGGTCACTGGCTGCTTCTTTATAAACTTGACGCGCTCCCATTAAGTCTTCTTGGGATACTTTCCAAGTTTCATAGGTATTCACTACCTCTTCCAAAGAAGAACGAGCCTTAGCTATTTGCTGATACTCATCAGGGTTTTTTGCGGTATCCGGATCAGCAAGGCGGCGTGTCAGTTCATTAAAGGTTTGTTCAACAGATTTTAATTTCTCCAGCAGGTATGATTCAGCCATGACGAGTGCGATCGCTCCTTAAAATAACAACTTGGCTCAAAAAATGACAATCGACCCAGCATTCGCAGGGTCGTCGTTAACAGCAGAGCCAAACCGCTACTTTTTCTTTTTGGTGCCGGAGTCTTGCTCGCTTGACTTACCGTATTTCCGCAAGAAGCGTTCTACGCGACCTTCTGTGTCAATAATTTTTTGAGTACCAGTATAAAAAGGGTGATTTCCAGACCAAAGGTCTACGTGTAATTCTGGTTTAGTAGAACCCACGGTCATCACAACTTGACCGTTACAGTAGACTTTAGCTTCTGGATACCACTGGGGATGAATATCAGGTTTAGCCATTGTTCCTTTTGTGGTGAATCTATATAAATTATAACTTTTTGATCGAGTTAAAGATGAGGGCGCGGAAGTCAAAAGGGAAAACGCTTTTGGCTTTTAACTCCAAAGGAGTTCGCCACTTGCTTCTTCTAATCGGAGACGCTGCGCGAACAAGTCGGTAAAATCGCCCAAGGCAGTGGCTCACTGCTGACTTTTGACTTTTCCATACCCAACCCAGTAACTTATCGTTTTGAGTACTGAGGAGCTTTCCGAGCTTTGTGCAAACCATATTTTTTGCGTTCCTTAGCTCTAGGATCACGAGTTAAATAACCTTCGGTTTTTAACGGTGAGCGATTTTCTGGGTCTAGTTGGCACAAAGCGCGAGCAACACCCAAACGGATGGAATCAGCTTGACCAGTTAAGCCACCACCTTCCGCTTTGACCAAGATGTCATATTCGCTTTCTAGGCCCAGCGTTTCTAAAGGGGCTTTAATGACTCCCAAGTAATTAGCATTGAATTGGAAGTATAAATCCCCTGCTTTGCCATTGACTGTCAATTGACCGCTACCAGGAACAAGGCGTACTCTTGCTACTGCGGATTTACGGCGGCCAGTACCCCAGTACACGGCACGGCCGCTATTGGCTTCTGCTACTACCATTAGCTTTCTTCTCCAGGAATTGTACTAATCTTTAATTCTTTAGGTTGTTGAGCTTCGTGGGGATGAGTCGGCCCAGCATAAACTTTGAGCTTGGTAAACAACTGTCGACCCAAGCTATTTTTAGGTAGCATACCTTTAATCGCGTGTTCTATAATCCTTTCGGGTACACGCTGTTGCAGCTTGGCAAAAGTTTCGGTCTTCATCCCACCAGGACGACCAGAATGGCGACGATAAAGTTTTTGAGTCCGCTTTTTACCTGTGACTGCGATTTTTTCGGCGTTAATCACAATCACAAAGTCACCTGTGTCTATATGAGGTGTATATTCAGGTTTCTTTTTGCCTCGGAGAATCATAGCGATTTCGGTAGCGAGGCGACCAAGACGTTGGTCAGTAGCATCTACTACGTACCAATCATGCTCAAGAGAAGCTTGAGGAGGAAGGTAGGTTTTACTCATGTTTGTTTGTCCTTTGTAATTCGTCCTTTGTCTTTCGTCATTACCAATGACCTATGACTATTGACTAAAAACTAAATTTTGGCTGGGTATCGTACCAAATATCTGGAGAAAAAGGAAAATCATGATAGCCGACTCGCAACAAGCACAAACCCTGAGCAGGTGCGGCATATTTTACTTCTTCTCGGCGTTCTTCTTGCCAAATTTCGGCGAAGTTAGCCAAGGTTCGCTGTCCAGTCCCTACTTGTACTAGCATTCCCACAAGCAGCCTGACCATACCGTATAAAAATCCATCTGCTTGAATTTCTATATTGAGCAATGACCCACTACGATGGCATTCTGCGGCTTGTACTTCTACCCAAGAATGCGATCGCTTGGAGCCTGCCCGATGGAAGGCCGCTAAATGATGCTTACCCAGCAGAGGCTTCATAGCAGACTGGATTAATAATTCATCCAGAGGCTGATGATAATAATGCCAACTGAAGGGCTTAACGAACAAATTTGGTCGTTTTTCAGTGTATATCGTGTAGCGGTATCGCCGATAAGCTGCGCTAAAACGCGCGTGCCAGGCGTTACTTACGGCTGCTGAAGCCCTGATGATGATGTCTGGCGGCAGATAACTATTGATAACTGCTGACCATTTGTGAGCCGGGATTAAACCTGTAGCATCAAAATGGGCTACTTGTGCAGCCGCATGAACTCCAGCATCAGTACGTCCTGCTCCATGCAGTGTGACATGATAACCAAGAATACTCGCGATCGCTGTTTCGATTTCTTCTTGGACTGTACGCTGACTATTTTGTCTTTGCCAGCCATGAAAATGAGTACCTAGGTATTGAATTACCAAGGCTACTCGCTGAGTTTGTTTCGGCTGGTCAGTTTCTTGCATACAGATTTTGTGTCATTCGTCATTCGTCTCAATAATTTTGACTTTTGACTTTTGACTTTTGACTTACTTACACCAGTTCAATAATTGCCATTTCGGCATTGTCTCCGCGCCGAGGCACAGTATGGAGAATCCGGGTGTAACCACCACTGCGATTACCATACCGAGTAGGAGCTTGCTCAAACAAAGCATGAACCAGTTGTTTGTCATATATGTAACCTAAAGCTGCTCGACGTGATGCTAAGGAGCCGTCTTTAGCTAAGGTAATCATTTTATCTACTTCACTTCGTAAAGCTTTCGCTCTGATCAAAGTGGTGGTAATTCGACCATGACGAATTAGCTCAGTGGCTAAGGTACGCAGCAGAGCGCGACGCTGGTCAGCTGGTTTACCAAGTTTTTTAACCCGACAACGGTGGCGCATAATAGTGGACTATGAACTATGAAAGGTTTTGCTTTAGCTGTGTTTGGAGCTTCTTTCTTGCGGTAAGGTAATTCCCAAGCGTCGTTGCAGGGCTTCTACAACTTCTTCCGCAGATTTTTGACCAAAGTTTTTGATTTCTAACAGATCTTCTTGGGTAAAATCCAATAAGTCTGCCACAGAATTAACTTGTGCGCGTTTGAGACAGTTATATGCCCGCACAGAAAGTTGTAATTCTTCGATGGGAATCTGAGCAGTTGGGTCATCTGGAACGTCAGAACCAATATCTGTTGGTTCTAAAGAAATATCTTTCAGTGGGTTGAACAAATCTACCAAAATACTGGCAGCTGAGGATAGTGCTTCTTGGGGAGAAACACTACCATTCGTCCAAACTTCTAATAACAATCTGTCTTTTGTAATCGAGCCATCGGCACGGGCTTCTTCAACGCTGTAGTTGACTTTTCGTACTGGCATAAATACCGAGTCGATTTGCAAGAAGTCCAAAGATGTAGCTTCTTCTCTTCCTCTTTCTACAGTGCGATAACCCTTGCCTCTTTCGATCCGAAATTCCATTTCCAGCTTCCCGCCCTCAGCTAGAGTAGCGACATACTGGGTAGGATCAACAACTTCTACTTCACTTGGCAAATCAAAATGGGCTGCTGTGACTGTTGCTGGCCCAGTAACAAGTAATCTGCCAATTTGGGGTTGAGAAGAATAGCTTTTGAGAATGACTTCTTTCATTCTCATCAAAATTTCTAGCACGTCTTCTCGCACACCTGGAACTGTGGCAAACTCGTGTGTAACACCAGCAATTCTGACTGCGGTAACGGCTGTCCCTTCCAAATTAGACAGTAACACTCGCCTTAGTGCATTACCAACAGTTGTCCCTTGACCACGCTCTAGGGGTTCTAAGACAAACTTGCTGTAATGGCTCCGACTTTCCTCTGTACTAGACTCTACACATTCAATTTGAAACTGCGCCACGGAGTAGCCTCCCTTAATTAAGGTGCTGCTAACAATTAATTGCCTATTCAATTTGCTTTTGCCCTAAGCTTTCTGTAGGTTGTTCAAACTGCCAACACTATGATGGCAATGTTTGATTTCCTAATTTTGCCTACGGACGATTATCCATAAATATGGCGTTTGAGAAAATACAGCAGCTCTCCCTCTGGGAAGAGCTAACTGGCTTTTTCCCGCTCAAGCCATCAGAAGTTATTTTGTCTTCACATCAAAGCTTTGGTAGCTATTACAGGTGAATTTCTGATTAAACTTCTTGTTTTTGTTGCCCTAAAAGTTCTATCTAGACTCGGCGGCGCTTTGGTGGACGGCAACCATTATGAGGAATTGGAGTAATATCCCGAATAAGTGTAATTTCCAGTCCTGCTCCTTGAAGGGCGCGAATTGCAGTTTCTCTACCTGCACCAGGGCCACTGACCATCACCTCAATTTGACGCATTCCTTGATCAATAGCTCGTCGGGCTGCGCTTTCAGCAGCGGTTTGTGCAGCAAAGGGAGTTCCCTTTTTAGCTCCCTTAAAACCACTGGAACCAGCACTTGCCCAAGAAATGACATCGCCATTTTGATCGGTGATGGTGACAATGCTATTGTTGAAGGTAGATTGGATATAAGCAAGTCCGTTGGGTACGTTCCGCTTTTGCTTTTTACTCCCAGTTTTTTTAGTTGGTTGTCTCGCCATATTTGTTTAGTTAATTTAAGGAAAAACTTGCTCTGATGAGCAAGCAATGAACAATTATTTACCAGGAGCCTTCTTCTTACCAGCCACTGTCTGCCTTCTACCACGACGGGTTCTAGCATTAGTACGGGTTCTTTGTCCTCTGACTGGTAAACCCATACGGTGGCGGCGACCTCGGTAGGTGCCAATGTCAATTAAGCGCTTGATGTTCATACCTTCCAAGCGCCGCAAGTCACCTTCTACTTGATAGTTACTTTCTATTTCTGCACGTAGGGCTGCGACATCGGCATCACTTAAGTCTTTAACGCGGGTGTCTGGATTGACACCTGTAGCCGCCAGAATTTCCTGCGACCTTGATAATCCAATTCCATAAATGTAAGTCAGACCAATCTCAACGCGTTTATCGCGTGGCAGGTCTACGCCGGCAATACGTGCCACAATGAATTTCTCCCTGTTGTTCTCGCAAGTTCTCTTGGTTAAGATGTGGGTGATTGATACGCCACATCTAGAATTTTTTTGGTGATTTTTTCCTAGTCGCGGTTAACTCTCCAATACTGAGAGTGTTATCCTTGACGTTGTTTATGCTTGGGGTTAGAGCAAATCACCATAACGCGACCACGACGGCGAATCACGTTACACTTTTCACAAATTTTTTTGACAGAGGCTCGGACTTTCATGCCTTTTGTAATTGACTCCAAATATAAAATTATAGCATTTCTAGAAAAATATTACAGTTAAGTAAATGAGAATCTCCCAACAAGTTGATTTTATGGTAAGATCCTTCACATATAACTAATTTTTTCTGGATTTAATTATTTTTTCCGCAATCTATAGGTAATTCGGCCTTTTGTCAGGTCATAGGGAGTGAGTTCAACCTTGACGCGATCGCCTGGCAAAATTTTGATATAGTTGCGGCGGATCTTTCCAGAAATGTGTGCTAGTACATTAAACCCATTGTCCAAATCAACGCGAAACATCGCATTGGGTAAGGACTCAGTAACTGTACCTTCCATTTCAATCAAATCTTGCTTAGACAATTTTTTTGTTCCTCAACTCAACAATTTCCCATTCGGTTGCAGTATTCACCTGCAAAAGAACACAATTTGAGAAATATATCAACAGTTTATTAATATATCTTAGCTAAAATTGATCCGCATTCGGTTTTAAAACGGGAGTGAGGAATTGGGAGTAGTAGCTTATCAATTCCATACATCCCAATTACTACTCCTTAATCTCAAGCTAGGGAGCGAAAATGTTTTTCAATTCACTAGTGACTTCTTCTTGGGATTGATTACCATTAACTGTCAGCAGCCTTTCTCGCTGACTATAGTAATCAATCAATGGTGCTGTTTCATTGCGATACACTTCTAGACGACGACGAATTACCTCTTCGGTATCATCTTTTCGTCCTCTAGCTAGTAAACGTGAGATCACAATGTCATCTGGTGCATCTAAGTTAACTACTCTTTCGCCACCTTGAGCAGTTTTAGCCAGCAATTCTTCTAAAAAAGCTGCTTGTGTGACTTTGCGGGGAAAACCGTCTAAAATCCAGCCAGGTTTGGCATCTGATTGAGCTAAACGTTCTTCTACTAAGTCTTGCACCAACTGATCAGGAACTAACTCACCACTATCAACATAACTTTGAGCTTTAATTCCCAGAGGAGTTTGCTCTTTCATTGCTTGCCTCAATATTTCCCCAGTGGAAATATGAGGTATTTGCAGGTGTTCTGCCAAAACTTGAGCTTGAGTTCCTTTACCCGCCCCAGGTGGCCCCAAGAAGATTAATCGCGTCACTATTGTTTCACCATTCCTTCATAGCGCTGAGAGATAACGTAGGTTTGGACTTGTTTTGCTGTATCAATTGCCACACCAACAAGGATTAATAGTGAAGTAGCACCCAATCCCTTAAAGGTTGGTACTTTCAATGCACTTTCCACTGCTGTAGGAATAATCGCCACCAAGCCTAAAAATATCGCTCCCAAAAAAGTTAATCGGTTGATTACTCGTTCGATATACTCACTAGTCGCTTTACCTGGGCGAATTCCTGGAATACTAGAACCCATTTTTTTCAAGTTCTGAGCTACATCAACTGGGTTAACAATCAATGAAGAGTAGAAGTAGCTAAAGAAAACAATCGAAGTTAAGTAAACCAGAGCGTATACCCAAGGTGCAGAACCACCAGGACTGAGATAAGTATTGACGATATTCGCCAACTCAGGATTTTTTGTAAAATTGGCAATTAACAAAGGCAAACTGAGGATGGCGGCTGCAAAAATAATTGGCATGACACCACCAGAATTCAGCCGTAGGGGAAGATAGCTACGCTGTTCTGCCAATACTCTCCGGCCTACTTGACGACGAGCCGAAATAATTGGGATGCGGCGAATGCCTTCTTGCACAAATACAATCCCAACAATAGTTGCTAGGAATACCACCACTAGGACAATTACCCGACCCACAATTTCTCTACCGCCAACTTGTACTAAGTCAATGGTGTCCCCTAGAGATTTGGGTAGCGAAGCCACAATGTTGACAAAAATCAACAATGATGCGCCATTACCAATGCCACGTTCTGTGATCAGTTCGGATGCCCACATAACGAACATAGAACCTGCGGTAAGTGCGATCGCAGTTTCAGCTACAAATATAGGGCCTGGAGTTAAAGCAAATTGTTGGAGAAAAAAGGCAGAAAACGCTGTACTTTGGATAATTGCCCAACCTACAGTCACGTAGCGTGTAATTTGCGAAATTTTCCTTCGTCCTGCCTCGCCTTCGTTTTTCTGTAAATTTTCTAAAGATGGAATAGCCGCCGTCAGCAATTGGATAATAATGGACGCATTAATAAAGGGTAAAATCCCTAAAGCAAAGACTCCCAAAGTAGAAAGTCCACGCCCAGAAAAGATATCCAATAAACCAAATATGGAATTATTGCCGGAAATGGCTTCGTGGAATCTAGTTCTATCAATTCCTGGTACAGGTAAAAAGATACCTAGGCGAACCAAAATTAAAATACCGACAGTGACAAGCAGCCTGCCTCTAAGCCCAGCTGCTTGTGCCATCTGCATAAAAGTTTCTTGAGCCGTTGGGGCTTTATCTCGACTGATCATAGAGTGCTACCTTTGTCGTGAACCAGGCACTGGAAGCGAGTTGGCAGGTCTTTAAGTGCGCGGTTGGGCTTCACCCTAAAACTTCACAACTTCCTCCAGCCGCCTCAATTTTGCTACGAGCTTGACCTGTGAAAGCTGCCGCTTTGACGTTGAGCGCAACGTTTAATTCCCCATTACCCAAAATTTTCAATGAACCCTTGACAGAGGTTAGAATACCTGCTGCTTTTAAGGAATCCAATGTTACTTCTGTATTGGCAGGAAGAGAGGCAAGCTTCTCTACATTTATCGTAGTGTAAATCTTACGATTCACAAGTGGAAAGCCTTTCAGCTTGGGTATACGACGGTACAGTGGCTGTTGACCACCTTCAAATCCTGGTCTGGTACTGCTACCAGAGCGAGATTTTTGACCCCGCATACCGAGACCAGCACTGGCACCTTGACCAGCCGAAATACCTCTCCCTACACGGCGACGGCGCTTTTTCGAGCCTTTTTGCGGCTTAACATCGTTGAGTCTCATGATGTTATTAGTATTTTTTTACAAGAACTCTTTCAGGGAATCTCTACTAAATGTAGAGTTTGTCAATAGCAATACCTCGGTCTTCAGCAACTTCAGCTAAAGTACGCAGGGTTGATAAAGCATTGACGGCGGCTCTAGCATTATTAAGTGGGTTGTTAGAACCGAGTTGTTTAGCGAGAACGTTACGTACTCCAGCTAATTCCAGTACAGTCCGGACAGCACCACCAGCAATTACACCAGTACCAGGTGCAGCTGGACGCATGATGACTTTTGCACCACCACCAATGCCATCAATCGGATGAGGGATAGAATTAGATTTTGTAATGGGAATATCAATTAGGTGTTTTTTGCCATCGGCTACACCTTTTTTAACAGCGCCAATTACATCCGAGGCTTTCCCTACTCCGACACCAACTTGACCCCGTTCGTTACCAACGACGACGATCGCCCGGAAGCTGAGTTTTTTACCACCCTTAACGACCTTACTCACGCGTCGGATTTGGATTACGCGCTCTTGCCAGTTGGTTTCTTCTTTTTTTGCGCGGTTAGCTTTACGACGACCTGTTGCCATAATCAATGCCTTTAAAAGTCAAGAGTCAACAGTCAAGAGTCAAGAGTCAATAGTCATTACTTTTGACTATGGACTATGGACTTTTGACAACTTTAAAAATCTAAACCAGCTTCGCGTGCGGCTTCAGCTAGTGTTTTGATTCGACCGTGATATAAGTTACCACCGCGATCAAAGACTACTTTATTAATGCCTTTTTCGAGCGCTCGCGCTGCAATTAACTTACCAACTTTTGCTGATGCCTCACAGTTAGCACCAGAAGCTAAATTTGCTTTTATCTCTGTATCTAAAGTTGATGCAGCTACTAAGGTTTGATGCTGAGTATCATCAATTACTTGGGCGTAAATGTGTTCGTTAGAGCGAAATACGGCTAGGCGTGGGCGTTCAGGAGAACCGTTAACCTTGCCACGGACGCGGCGATGACGACGCTGTTTTGATTCTCTACGAGTAAGTTTCATGTTTATTTCTTACCTTTACCTCCGGTCTTACCAGCTTTGCGTCTGACTACTTCACCCGCATAGCGAATACCTTTACCTTTGTACGGTTCTGGGGGTCTGACGGCACGAATTTTAGCAGCTGTATTACCCACTATTTCTTTGTCATAGCCGCTAACTATGACGTTAGTGTTGCCTTCTACAGCAAACTGAATTCCATCTGGTGGCTCAATGTTTACTTGATGGCTGAAACCCATGTTTAAAACTAGGTTACGCCCTTGTACTTGCGCTCGATAACCAACCCCTTGAATTTCCAAACGACGTTGAAAACCTTGGGAAACTCCCTCTACCATATTGGCTACCAATGTCCGGCTTAAACCGTGCATTTGGCGAGAAGTACGGGAATCATCTTTACGAACTACTTGTAAGGTTTCCCCTTCTTGGCTGACTGTCACGTTAACAGGTAGATCTCGTGAAAGTTCACCTTTGGGGCCTTTGACTACAACCTTTGTGCCATCAATGGTGATTTGCACTTTGGCAGGAATAGTAATTGGGCGTTTACCAATACGAGACATGATCTTTTGTCCTTTGTTCTTTGTCTAAAGTCCATAGTCAACAGTAAAGGCTTTTGACTTTTGACTTTTGACTTTTGACTTTATAACTTCTACCAGACGTAGCAAAGTACTTCACCACCCAAGTTCTGACGGCGAGCTTCGCGATCGGTCATGATGCCACTAGATGTAGAAATAATGGCAATACCGATGCCGCCTAGTACTCTGGGTAATTCTTTTCGGTTGGAATAAACGCGTAAACCAGGTTTACTCACCCGTTTTAAGGCAGTAATCAAAGGCTGACGATTTTTACCCTTGTATTTTAAGGCAACCACCAGATGACGTTTTACGCCTTCTCCGGTTTCTGAAAATTCCGAAATAAATCCTTCTTCCTGTAGTACTTTGGCAATACTACGGGTCATTTTAGTGGCTGGCACTTGTGTTGTTTGATGCCTTGCCATGTTGGCATTGCGGATGCGCGTCAGCATATCTGCAATTGTGTCGTTAGCCGCCATCGTTCCCTCTTTAGATGAACTTATTGATCGCGAAAGGGCATTCCCAATTCTTTGAGTAAAGCGCGGCCCTCTTCGTCATTTTTTGCTGTAGTAATGATGGAAATATCCAGACCACGAACTTGATCAATGCTATCGTATTCGACTTCTGGAAATATTAGCTGTTCTCTTACGCCTAGAGTATAGTTACCTCGTCCGTCAAAGCTCTTAGGACTAATACCCCGAAAGTCACGAATTCTCGGTAGTGTCAAGCTGATCAGACGATCGAGGAAAGCATACATTCTCTCTCCTCTGAGAGTGACCATAATCCCGACTGGCATACCTTGACGAATTTTAAAGCCTGCGATCGCTTTTTTTGCCCTTGTCACTACAGGTTTTTGACCTGTAATCAGTGCAATTTCGTTGATAGAAGCTTCCAGCGACTTAGCGTTTTGTGCGGCTTCGCCCAAACCTCTATTAACAGTAACTTTAATCACCTTCGGTACTTGATGAACGTTGGTGTATTGAAACTGGTTTGTCAGTTTAGGAACGATTGTCTCTTGATATAAGGTTTTGAGTCTTGTTGTCGCCATAGTTTTTTGTTCTGTTATCCCTGGTCTTGGTCAGGGAAGATTATGAAGGATGAAGATAAAATAAGGAGTATTTAGACTTCAGGCTTTAAATTCATCCTTAATCAATAATCTCGCCAGTTTTTTTGAGTTTTCTTACCTTCTTGCCTTCTGGTGTAAAGGTATAACAAACGCGACTAGCGACATTTTGTTTTGTGGAATAGAGCATCACGTTAGAACTGTGGATGGGGTACTCTTGGGTAACTATCCGTCCAGATTCCCCTTCTTGTTGAGGTTTAAGGTGCTTAGTCTTAATGTTGACACCTTTAACAACAACTTTACTCAGTTCCGGTAATGCTTTAATGATTTCGCCAACTTTGCCTTTGTCTTTGCCAGCAATCACTTGCACGGTGTCGCCAGTTTTGACGTGCATTTTATGAAATTCTTTTTCCTTTTGCCTTGCCATTACAGCACCTCCGGGGCCAAGGAAACAATTTTAGTAAAGTTTTTGTCTCGTAATTCCCGTGCTACTGGGCCAAATACCCGTGTACCTCTGGGATTACCATCTTTGTTGATGATCACTGCGGCATTATCGTCAAAGCGGATAGTCATACCGCTATCACGATGAATGTTATGACGAGTACGAACAATCACAGCTTCCACAACATCTGATTTTTTCACAGCCATGTTAGGAATAGCATCTTTGACAACAGCAATAATTTTGTCGCCGATAAAACCGTAACGACTGTTACCCGCGCCTAGGACTCGGATACACATCAGTTTACGAGCGCCGCTGTTATCTGCCACATTCAAGTAAGTTTGGGGTTGAATCACAATTGGTCTCCCTTGTGCAGTTGCTAGTTGAATAACAACTTATGAATTTTTAGTGTTGAGGATTTCTGTGACTTGCCAGCGCTTGGTTTTGCTCAGGGGTCTGGTTTCCTGAATCCGCACGCGATCGCCCACTTTGCATTTATTTTCTTCATCGTGAGCTTTATAGCGGCGGGTTTTCACTACAATCTTGCCGTACTTGGGATGGGGAGCGCGGTTTTCAATGGCAACTACCACTGTTTTCTGCATTTTGTCGCTCACTACCAAGCCAACTCGTTCTTTGATTGCCATAATCTCTTATTTTTCTTCCTTAACCGGTTGATTTGCTGCCCGTTTGCGTTCCCCCTCTACCGTTAAGAGTTGGGCGAGGCGATGGCGAGCATGGCGGAATTGGTGAGGTTTTTCTAGTTGTCTGGTTGCCTTTTGCAAGCGCAACTGAAACAGTTGTCTTTTAGTGGCGATAATTTCCTCAGATAATTTCTCGTCACTTAATTCTCTAGCTTCTGAAATCTTGGGAAGCGGCATAACCTACTCCTGCTCCTCTTCTATTTGAGGGCGCACAATAAATTTGGTTTTAATTGGCAGCTTAAATGCAGCTAGGCGCATAGCCTCACGGGCAATTTCTTCCGAAACACCAGCGATTTCAAACAAAATCCGCCCTGGTTTAACTACAGCTACCCAAAATTCTGGATTACCTTTACCAGAACCCATCCGGGTTTCCGCGGGACGCATGGTAACAGGTTTATCTGGGAAAATCCGAATCCAGATTTTGCCACCCCGACGAATATAACGAGTCATCGCCCGACGGGAAGCCTCAATTTGCCGAGAGGTTATCCAAGCTGGTTCTTGTGCTTGGAGTGCAAAATCACCAAAGTTGAGGGTGCTACCCCGATGGGCTAGACCCGCCATCCGCCCGCGCTGTTGTTTGCGGAATTTAGTTCTTCTAGGACTTAACATGATTTGTCAAGGGTCAAGGGTCAAGGGTCAAGGGTCAATATTGACTATCCTTCATTGGAACGGTCTTCAAACTGCTGGCGACGGCGCTGTTGTTGGCGGCGACGAGGTTCACGTTCGCGGGTTGTGGGTTGGGGTTGAGTTTCTTCCTGTCCAGGAATAATTTCTCCTTTAAATACCCACACTTTGATGCCCAAAATACCGTAAACAGTTTTTGCTGTGCAGTAAGCGTAATCAATGTCAGCCCGCAAGGTGTGTAAGGGTACTCTACCTTCACGCGTCCACTCTGTCCGAGCAATTTCTGCACCGTTGAGCCGACCACTGACTTGAATTTTAATTCCTTGAATTCCAGCGCGTTGCGCCCGTTGAATTGCTTGGCGGACTACGCGACGGAAGGAAACGCGGCGTTCTAGTTGTTGAGCAATGTATTCCGAAATTAAGTAAGCATCAGCATCAACTCGTTGTACTTCGACAACGTTGATCCGAATTTGGCGATTGCTACCCAACAAATCTTGTAGTCCGGTGCGTAAGGATTCGATACCTTGTCCACCACGTCCTACGACTACTCCTGGGCGTGCTGTCCGCACTTCTAAATCAATTTGATCTGCTTTGCGCTCAATTCTGACTTCAGAAATGCCAGCATTATTTTGAGCAAGTCTACCCAGTTTTTGTTCTATATACTTACGAAGTTTGTGATCTTCTTGTAAAAGTTCTGGATAGCGTTCAGGATCTGCGTACCAACGGGATTGGTGTTCTTGGGTAATTCCGAGGCGAAAGCCAACTGGATGAATTTTTTGTCCCACAAATGCTTCCTCTAAAGTTCTGGTAATTATTCCGCAGTGTCGCCAGCAGCTACAGCTACTGTGATGTGACATGTAGGTTTGCGAATTTGGTAAGCTCGACCTTGCGCTCTAGGTTGGAAACGTTTCAGGACTGGGCCTTGATCAGCATATGCTTGGGTAATCACCAGTTGAGCGCGGTCTAGACCTGCATTATGTTCAGCATTTGCGGCTGCGCTTCTGATCAGTTTCAGTACTGGTTCACAAGCCCGATAAGGCATGAATTCCAGGATTATCAGCGCTTCTCTATAAGACCGCCCCCGAATTTGATCAAGTACACGACGCACCTTAAAGGGAGACATACGTATGTAACGGGCGATCGCTTTTACTTCTGTCGTATTAGTTGCCATGTTTTTCTCCTTGAGTCGGTCAATGGTCAATGGTCAATGGTCAATGGTCATTTGTTGGGACTCTTGACTATTGACTTTTGACTTTGGACTCTTTCTTATCTACCCGCTTTTTTGTCACTTTTGCCATGACCCCTGTAGGTGCGTGTTGGGGCAAATTCTCCCAACTTGTGTCCTACCATTTGATCACTGATAAATACAGGTACGTGCTGTCTGCCATTATGAACAGCAATAGTGTGTCCTACCATTTGGGGCAGAATTGTTGATGCTCTTGACCAAGTTTTAATAACTTGTTTTTCGTTTCTATCATTCAGCTTTTCAATTTTGCTGAGTAAATGATCGGCAACGAAAGGCCCTTTTTTTAGTGAACGACCCATAGTTAAATTTAAGATTTAGGATTTGGGATTTTGGATTTATTAATTTGGACTTCGGATCATGTATCAATCTAAAATCCAAATTTTGAAATCTAAAATTTTAAGACTGACGACCACCACGACCACGTTTGGAAGATTTGCGCCGACGACGCACAATCAACTTACTGCTAGGTTTCTTGGGTTTGCGTGTCTTGGCTCCCAATGTTGGTTTACCCCAAGGTGTGACTGGGCCAGATCTCCCAATGGGCGCTCTACCTTCACCACCACCATGTGGGTGATCCACTGGGTTCATAACGCTACCTCTGACCTTTGGACGGCGACCTTTCCAACGGTTGCGTCCAGCTTTACCTGCACTTAGGTTTCTCGCATCGGTGTTGCCTACTTGACCGATGGTGGCGTAGCATTCACGTCGCACCATCCGCACTTCTCCAGAAGGTAACTTGAGAGTTACATAATTACCTTCTTTTGCAACTACTTGGGCTGTAGCGCCAGCAGAACGGACAATTTGACCACCTTTACCAGCGGTAAGCTCAACGTTATGAACGCTTGTACCCAAAGGAATGTTTGCCAATGGCAAGGCGTTACCATCTTCAATAGGAGACTCAGGGCCAGCAATTAAAGTTTTACCTACAGTCAATCCATTGGGTTGGAGAATGTAGCGTTTTTCCCCATCCTGATATTGCAGCAAGGCAATGCGAGCGTTCCGGTTGGGATCGTACTCAATTGCTAATACTGTAGCGGGAATGTTTCGCTTATCTCTTTTAAAATCGATAATCCGATAAAGTTTTTTGTGTCCGCCACCCCGACGACGGCTGGTTATCCGCCCTTGATTATTGCGACCTTTGGCGCGATGGATATAAACTGTCAGAGACTTTTCCGGCTCAGTTTTGGTAATTTCTGAAAAGTCGGAGATAGTAACTTGACGAGTGCTGGGGGTATAAGGGCGATAAGAACGAGTACCCATCTTGTGTTAGACCTCTGGGAATAGAATCTGTCTAATCTTCTGTGCGTCCCCAGGTGAGACGGTGACAATAGCTTTTTTATATTGAGGCTTGTAGCCAACAAATTTGCCAACACGACGTTTTTTACGTGGCTGTGTAGCAGTATTAATTTTGACTACCTTGACTTGAAACAAGTCTTCGATCGCTGCTTTAATATTTGGCTTGGTTGCTTTAAGTACTACTTCAAAAGTGTATTGATTCTGTTCCATCAGAATCGTCGCTTTTTCAGTAACAATTGGGCGACGCACCAAGTCAGGCAGATCACGGGGGTCAATTTTAGGCACTGTAGACCTCCTGGATTTTTTCTAATGCTGGTGCGGTGACTACAATTTTGTCAGCGTGCAGCAAGTCATAAACATTGAGCTGATCTGCTGCAATAATTTTTAAATTTTCTACGTTGCGTCCAGACAGATAAATGGTATCGGCAAGATCAGACAAAATTAATAAGCTCTTTTGCTCTGGATTTGCTCCCCAACGTGCCAAAGCAGCAACTAAGTCCTTCGTTTTCGGGCGAGAAAGTTCGTTACTGAATTCCTCCACCACAATTAAGTCATCAGCACGACTTACGAAAGCTGTTCGTAATGCTAACCGCCGTTCTTTACGGTTCATTTTGAGGTCGTATTCTCTGGGTTTTGGCCCAAAGATCACACCACCACCACGCCATAATGGCGAACGAATAGAACCTGCACGAGCGCGACCTGTACCTTTTTGCCGCCAAGGTTTGCGTCCACCACCTCGAACTTCCGAGCGAGTTTTTGTACTAGCGGTTCCTTGACGAGCGTTGGTCGTTTGTCTAACTAAGGCGCGGTGTACAATATGCGCCGCTGTTTCTTCTTTGGCAACCCGTAAGTCGAACGTTTTTTGTCCAACTTCCTCTCCTTGCCAGTTTTTAACTACAGTCTCAACCATTTTTTTGTCCTTTGTCATTTGTCCTTTGTCATTTGTCATTTGTTCTTTGTCATTTGTCTTTAGCTAATGACTAATGACTCATGACTAATGACCATTGACCATTGACTATTTACCAACTTTCTTTGCAGGTACGACACTCACTAAGGCACCTGGTTTACCAGGGATTGCTCCTTTAATGAGTAACAAGTTGCGTTCTGCGTCTACACGCACAACTGTCAATTTACTAATGGTGACGCGGGTACCACCCAAACGCCCTGCCATTCTTTTTCCTGGATACACACGACCGGGTGTTGTACCAGCACCAATGGAACCGGGCGCTCTGTGGTTTTTGGAACCGTGAGACATTGGCCCGCGACCAAAGTTATTCCGTTTTTGGTTGCCTGCAAAACCGCGACCGATGCTTGTACCGATTACATCTACGATTTGACCAGCACTAAAAATATCTGCTTTAATTTCTTGTCCTAATGTGTATTCGCCAGAATTATCTGTGCGAAACTCACTCAGGTGACGTAAAGCTGGGGCTGATGATTTTGCTAAGTGACCCAACAAGGGTTTGTTGAGTGCTTTTGGTTTGACTTCGCCGTAACCAAGTTGAATGGCGGCGTAACCATCAGTTTGTTTTGTTTTAACTTGGGTAACAGTGCATGGCCCCGCTTGAATGACTGTGACAGGAATTGCTGCTCCTGCTTCGTCAAATACTTGGGTCATGCCCAGCTTGGTGCCGAGAATACCTACAGACACAGTAACTGGTTCTCCTTTTTACTTACTGAGCAGATTCATGGGGATATTCAGCGATGTTCCGACTGAGGGAGGACGATCCTCAGCAATTTCCAGCAGTAATTACTGCTTTCTCTTATCCGGAAAACAAAAACCGTTCCCTTACTTTTTAGTGAATCCGTTTACTTGAATTCAGTTGCTTACTAAAACAGCCAAGAGTTGAATTCCCAAAGGAATTACAAACTTTTGACTTTAAGGCAATGCTCTAAAGCTTTGCACTTTGTGCAGCAATGCTTTCGTCCAAGCAATTGCTTAGGCACACTCTGGAGACGGCTCTTTGGATTGTCTCCATTTTGTAGAAGGACTTAAGTAGTTATTTACCACTCAGTATCCTGATAACTAAGATTCTTGTACTACTACAGCGCTAGTATTACGACTCAGTTTCTACTTTAAACATCACCTTAAACTATTGTTCAAGATTTTGCCTAGTTTATCCGGTCTACAGGATGGAATATAGATTCTATCCTGCTTATGGCTTTGATTACTTAGCCATAATTTTGTTAGTGAACATTCAGGCTTTCTTAGTTTAGCAGTCTCTTGCCATCTTGGGATAAATAGTAACCTGATTCTACTCAATCATCTGTTAAATGTTATCCCCATACAAATGAAAAAGAAAAGCGCTATTTTGCCATTTGGTCACAATCTCACATTATAGATGAGGGTGATGATATTTGTCGAGTATTTTGCAAGATAGTTTGTGACAAGGCTTTGGCGAGTCAAGACCACATATACATTATTGAGCGAATAAATTATTAGAGGCTAGTTGTCTGAAGAGATTTGCCTTGTCAGTGAAGGCTTTCGCCAGTTTTGGAATAGTTACTATCCTACAGCACCTTAAATATTTTACTTAACAGTAAATAATAGAGATATGTAAGTGGGATAGGATAAACAAAAATCTATGGCACTAATTACCACTGGCAATGGTTTCATCCGAGATTTGGAAAAATTTGGCGCTCTCGGTACGTACGTCCCTTTAGAGGGAGGTTTTGAAGGTCGATATCGCCGCCGACTGCGTGCTGCTGGCTATGTGACGTTAAATATGACTGCTAGGGGATTGGGCGATGTGGCTGCCTATCTCACAGGAGTTCATGGTGTGAGACCGCCTCACTTGGGTAAGAAAAGTTCTGGTAGTGGTGCGGCTGTGGGTAATGTCTACTATTTACCCCCAATTGTTAACTATCAGCTAGAACAGTTACCACCCAAATCTAAGGGTTTGGTTTTGTGGATTATTGAAGGGCATATTCTGTCTGACCAAGAAATTGAGTTTTTAGCAGAATTGCCTAAATTGGAACCAAAAGTCAAAGTAGTGGTGGAAAGAGGCGGTAGTCGTGCTTTCAACTGGAAGCCTTTGACAGCTACCTTCGCTGTTAGTTCTCAGGCTGTGTAATTTTTTGGATTACGACAAGGGCGATCGCATCTCTTGTTTTATAGATGCGATCGCTTTTTATATTAAAGTGCGATCGCTCCTAAGTATTAGCTCTCTCGTCTACTGATATCAAGTTAGAAGGCGTACTTTAAGAAAAATGTAACCCCAGAGCAATAGAAAAATTTTTATTGTAAACATTTATTTGGACGATCGCTAGTTTGCATTATTAGGTGCGATCACCCAATTTTTTTGATTAAATTGCGATCGCACTGGCTATCTCATAGCAGAACTTTTAGTTCTATTGGCTCATAGCCAATTTGTGGTGGATAGGTTCGAGATAGAGAAGATAATAAGTTTCGATAAATTGTAAGTATCCTGTCGTATAAGTACTGAGTATAAAGTATTAAAAATATTATTTATTTGAGATAGTAGACAAAGAAATATACTGAGAAAACAAACCAAAATAGTAGGATAAAGTTTATTCTAAATTTGCTTAATACATAAAAGAATTTATACATTCTACGGAACTTATTCCTTATGCTAGAGAAGTCGGGAATAAGTATAAGAAAATGAATAAAATCTGGCGTATTTTAATGGTTTCTAGCCTAGTTGGATTAGGGACTTTATTTAATGCTAAAGCTCAAGCCGCTTCTTTTGAGATTGACTCTACCTATACCTTTTTGAAAACCCAAGCTGATACAACTTATTACAATGGTGTTCAGACAATTGCTGGTAATACTAAAGCAATCTCTTTAGCAGATTTGGGTCTTGAAGCTGGAAATACAATTCGTTTAAGTACATCTGGTGCATTTAACTGGAGTGTTTGGAACCCTGGACAAAGAAACGATATGATTGGGGTCTTCAGTGCGTCAGATACATTGCTTGATTCGTCTTTTCAACAGCGCGTAACTGATGCTATTAGCCTTGATTCTGAAGAGGCGAGTAAGTATGGCTATACAGAAGCAAGCTGGACTTCTAATACTTTATTTGATTCCAGTTATGCCGCTGGCGCTACATTTGATTCAGCAAAAAATGCTTATATGTGTGATGGTGCAAGTTTGAGCGACCCTACTAGAACTTGCGGTCAAAAAACATTGTTTGATGGTGTGTTTGGAATCTTCGGCGAGATGACAATTAAGATTCCCACCAATGCTAAGTTTTTATTCTTAGCAGTTAACGATATTTTTTACAGTGACAATACTGAAAAAATGTTGGTTGATATAACTAATACAGAATCTGTAAATAACTTAGCCAGCGCCAAATATGTAAATGATACAACCTCTGTTCCTGAACCAAGTGCAGTTGTTGGGATTGCGGCTACACTTGCATTGGCTTTAAAAATGAAGTCGAAAAGACAGGTTGCTAATTAATTTGTTTGTAAGAATTCACGAGTCAGAATCCTAGATAAATAAAGAGTCTGCTAGATAGAAATTTTAATATTCTAATAGTATTTGTTATCAAACTCTAAACCATCTTACTTCTGTATTCTGCATTCTTACATTTTCTTGCCGATTTTATTAGAGAAGGAGAGAAATATTGATTTTGGGAATTTCTATTTACTAATTCTCAAGCTTTGAATTTACTGGACTAAATTTTAGGCGATCACTCTTTTGAGTTATAGATGCGATCGCCTATTTTTTAAGTAATATTTGCATATTAGGAAATTTAGTAATTAATAATAAGCGAATTTTGTCAGCGATATTATCTATGAGACAAGTGGTAAGCCTAAAAATAGAGCAGCAATAGTTCCTGATACTGAAATTTCACCTTGATATATTTTATCTAACACTTCGGCAACAGGAATTAAGATTACTTCAATTTCTTCTGTAATATCTAAATTCTGTTCCCCAATTTTTATGACATTCTCAGCTAAAAATAAATGTATGCGGTTGGTATCTTTGCTGGGTTTATCATAAAAAACAGTGACTTTTTTAACTTGTTGAGCAAGATAACCAGTTTCTTCTTGTAATTCTCGGATTGCAGCGATTTCTGCACTTTCTTGCGTAGGGTCAAAATGTCCGGCTGGTAATTCGATAAAAAAATCTGCGACTGCGTGACGGTATTGCCTAACGAAAACAATTTCTTGATTACTGGTAATTGGCAAAATAAGGGCAATTTCTGGTTTAATACTGACAAAATAATCATCAATGACCTTACCGTTAGGTAATTCGATTTTATCTTGCCTGACTCTACACCAAGGATGGTTTAACACCATTTTTGATTGCAAGATTTTCCATTTCTTGAGATTTCTCATAGATGCTAATTAACAAATGTAAAAAAGTATAACAGATGCAGAAAATCAGCTAAAATCCCTTAAACTATTTTCTGCCCTAGCCATCATAGAGCAGACTTATGCAAGTAGAAGTCAAGGTATTTACTGTCAATAAACGATTTCCCTTAACTATTAGTCGGGGTACAACTGCACAGACAACGAATGTATGGGTAAAAATTTCGCAAGATGGCGTTGAGGGCTGGGGTGAAGCATCACCATTTGGTGTCGGAAATCATGCTCAAAAAACCGAGCAAATCAAAGATGCTATCGAGAAAGTTATACCATTATTAACAACTTTTAGTCCTTTGCAGAGACAGCCAGTCGAGCAATTATTAATTCAACAGCAGATTCCTTCTGCGGCGCGGGCGGCGGTGGATATGGCGATGCACGATTGGTTGGGTAAGTTTGTTGGCTTACCACTGTGGCAGATTTGGGGATGCGATCGCAATCTCATTGTCCCGACTTCGGTAACTATTGGCATAAATTCACCAGAGGGCGCTAGGGAGAGGGCGCGAGACTGGTTAAATTATCTGGATGTCCGGCTGTTTAAGGTGAAATTAGGTAGTCCCGATGGTATTGATGCAGATCAGCAAATGCTATTAGCAGTCCAACAAGAAGCACCAAACCTAGAATTTTTTGTGGATGCAAACGGTGGCTGGAGTTTACCAGATGCAATTAAGATGTGTCATTGGCTGGCTGATTTAGGTGTAAAGTATGTAGAACAACCACTGGCAAGGGGTCAGGAAGAAAGTTTAGCCGCACTCAAACAAGAGTCACCCCTACCGATTTTTGTTGATGAAAGTTGCTTTACTAGCGTTGATATTCCCCATTTGGCGAATTACGTGGATGGAATTAATATCAAACTGATGAAGTCAGGGGGTTTAACCGAAGCATTGCGGATGGTACACACAGCGCGGGCTTATGGTTTACAAGTGATGTTTGGCTGCTATTCTGACAGTTCACTAGCTAACACAGCCGCAGCACAATTAGCACCACTCGCTGATTATTTAGATTTAGACAGTCACCTCAACTTAATAGATGACCCATTTATGGGTGCATTAGTAGTAGAAGGAAAAGTTTTACCAAACGATTTACCAGGCTTGGGGGTACAATACAGTGCGTTTGCCGCTTAATCAACGAATCGCTATTCTGCTGCATGAAGGAACTACAGGAACACAGGGCAAAACAGGGTTGGCAATTTTACGCTACAGTGAAGCCCCGATTGTCGCAGTTATTGATAAGGTAACTGCTGGTAGGTCTTTGCCAGAATTAACAGGTATCAAGCGTGATGTGCCGATTGTGGAATCTGTCACCGCAGCTTTGGCATATAAACCAGAAGTATTGGTAATTGGGATTGCCCCAAAAGGTGGTGCTGTACCCGATGATTATTGGGTAGAAATCAAAGATGCGCTAGAGGCTGGGATGTCTTTGGTGAATGGTCTACACACACCATTGGCGACAATGGCAGAGTTAAATGCAATTCTCAAACCTGGACAGTTAATTTGGGATGTCCGCAAAGAACCACCAAATATAGAGGTAGCGAGTGGGATGGCGCGGACGCTTCCCTGTCGCCGTGTGTTGACAGTGGGAACAGATATGGCGATTGGGAAAATGTCTACTAGTTTAGAACTACACTGGGCGGCAAAGTTGCGGGGTTGGCGTTCTAAGTTTATTGCTACAGGTCAAACTGGTTTGATGTTAGAAGGGGATGGTATAGCTTTAGATGCAGTCCGAGTAGATTTTGCGGCTGGTGCTGTGGAACAAATAGTGATGCGTTATGGCAAAAACTATGAAATTCTGCAAATTGAAGGACAAGGTTCGCTGTTACATCCTGGTTCTACAGCTACCTTGCCTTTGATTCGCGGTTCCCAACCTACACAACTGGTATTAGTACATCGGGCGGGACAAACCCACAACCGGAATAATCCTCATGTCCCGATTCCACCGTTAACGAAAGTGATTCAAATGTATGAATCTGTAGCGAGTGCGGGTGGTGCTTTTGGGAAAGTACCTGTGGTGGGTATAGCATTAAATACTGCACATTTAGATGAATTTGCTGCCCAAGAAGCGATCGCCCAAACTACAGCCGAAACCGGTTTAGCTTGCACCGATCCGGTGCGTTTTGGTGCTGGATTGTTGTTAGATGCAGTGATGCGGAGTGAAGTATGACAGCTGAAGTATGAAGTCTAAAATTTCAGACTTCATACTTCACACTTTAGACTTTGTTTCACAGCGATCGCAAATTCCCTGCACAGTCACTTCATATCTTTCTGCTTTCAATCCAGACCGCAGTTTGTTCAAATCAATACACTCAAATGTATCCCAGCCAATATCTTCAATAGCACCACAACACTTGCAGCGAAAATGATGATGTAGTCCCACATTGGCATCATAACGAGATACACCTTCTTCTAACAGCACTTCTCGGACTAAGCCTACCTCGCGTAATGCTTGCAATGCCGCATAAACAGTGGCTTGGGATGAAGTTGGCGCATCCTGATTCAAGTTTGTCAGAATTTGATCTACCGTAGGATGGTCTTCTCGTGCCAGTAGATTTGCGTATACTGCGAAGCGCTGGGGAGTCACTCGCAATCCTTTGCTCTTGAGTGTTTTGACAATCTCATCAGCTTTTTGCTGCATAGCATTTACTTGAATCACATTAACAGACCTAAGATTGTTATTATAACGTTTCTTCTCTTGGCATTTCACCTATTTCAGAAATATAAATTTAATAGAGTATTTATAACTATTTTATCTTTCTGAAATCATAATTATTCTGGTTTCAAAATAAGAAAGTTTATACCCTGAGATTGTAGTAAAACAGTGGCGATCGCTCTAGGCGGATAGGGTCAGTTACTCATAGCATTAAAACAGCCCCTTTGCATAAACAAACTCAGCATGAAACGAACCAGGAAGTCTCTGCTGCTCACCTTGAGTTGGATATTGTTGTCAGTTAGTACTTCAATTGTAATTATTCTGACGCAACCTTTAGCACCTGTTCCAGCCCAAGAACCTACAACTACAACTGTAGAAACAAAAGATACACCCAATTCCGAAAGTCCAAAGCCAAATCAGACCGAAAAACCAGATGCGGCGGTGGAACCTGCACTCACTCCCGAAGAAATTGCGCGTCAACAGAAGTTTATCGCCGCAGACAAGTTATATCTCGCCGGAAATGTTACTGATGCGGAAAAACTCTATCGGGAAGTAAAAACACCATTTACGAACACAGATATTGCAACTCAAGAACGCAAACCAGCGATTCTTGACCCGATGCAACTATCACCAGCTGGCAAAGTTTACTGGCGAGAATCAGAAGCGGGAATTGCAGCTAAATTGCAAACTAGAACAGAAGTACCGCTGAAATTATTAGTTGAGCAGTATCCTGAATTTATTCCTGGTCATATTCGCTATGCTGAGATTCTCAAGCAATATAATCGCCCCAAAGAAGCTGTAGATATTTTAGAACGAGCATCATCACTATATCCCGATCAACCAGATTTAATTAAAGCCAAAGTTACAGCACTCGCTGACGAAAAAAAATGGATGGAAGCATCTTTAGCAGCGCGTCAATTTGCCATTCTTTATCCTCGTGATCCGCAAGCCGAGGAATTTACCC
This sequence comes from Nostoc cycadae WK-1, assembly GCF_002897135.1. Lineage (NCBI taxonomy): Bacteria > Bacillati > Cyanobacteriota > Cyanophyceae > Nostocales > Nostocaceae > Nostoc > Nostoc cycadae. Next base: position 187,270 of record NZ_DF978433.1, read on the forward strand.
AACTTGCAGAAAAAAATCTCAAACGCTATAAAGCCCATATCCGCGAAGAAATTAGAGGTAACACTCTTGCCAACATCATCACAGGTGCAGTTGGGTATGCTGTCACAGGTAGCTTGTTAGGGCCGTTTTCTGCCTTAGACTCTACCATCTTGCTGCTACAAGGCGAAGGTGCGGTGGGTGAGTCGGTAGCTAAACAAGCCAAACAACAGCTACCATTAGTTAAAGATGAGGAAGTGCTGGCCTACATTAACGAAATTGGGCAAAAACTAGTAAAAGTTTCAGGACGCACCGAATTTAAATATGAATTTTTTGTCATTCCCGAAGAAGAATTAAATGCCTTTGCCTTACCAGGAGGTAAAGTTTTTATTAATGCTGGTGCGATCGCTAAAAGTAACTCCGAAGCTGAAATAGCTGGGTTAATCGGTCATGAATTATCTCACGTAGTTTTATCCCACGGTTTTCAATTAATTACCCAAGGAAACCTGATTTCTAACGTTACTCAATATCTGCCTTTTGGTGGTACATTCGGTCAACTCTTTTCTCTCAGCTACAGCCGTGAAATGGAACGTCAAGCAGATGTTCTTGGTACTCGCTTGATTGTGGCTAATGGCTATGCTGCTGATGGGTTGCGTAACTTAATGGCGACGCTGCAAAAGCAACAAAAAAATGCTCCTCCTACTTGGTTATCATCCCACCCAGGCGGTAAAGAACGAGTGAGTTATCTAGAAAACTTGATTACCCGTGGTAACTACAACCGCTACAGCTACGAAGGAGTTGAACGTCACACAGCCATTCAAGCAAAAGTCAAACAACTGTTGAAAGAGAAAAAAGAACGAGAAGAGAAAAAGCTGCGTTCTGAATGAATCAAAAAACAAATTTCTGCGTCACTGTAATTATCAATTAGCTAACCTCATATCTACTAAAGGATAATTTATGAAATTACAACCCTTGAAGCTATTATGTTTAAGCGGTTTGGGCTTATCCTTGTTTTTGGGTAATTCTGCCGCCTTTGCCCAAGTTAACGACGGTGGTGGTATCGTTGTACCTACTACTTCCGATCCCTATCCATCTGGTTCATCAAATCCTGTTGATACAACAACAGGTGTACCCACTTCCTCAACAGGTACTGTAGTTACTGGTACTAGATTTAGCTGCCAAAATACTAATGGTCAATACGTTGTTATGTATCAGCCCGAAAGTCAACCAGGAAGATTCTTTCCTTGGGCGGCTCCTGCACAATTGGGCGGTGGTTGGGATCCCTATAAACGTTGTGTTACCATTGCTCAACGCTTAGAAGAATATCGTCCCGATGGCTTGCAAGAACTCCAAACAGGTTTTTTAAATAACGAAAATATTGTCTGTGTTACTACCGAAGCTAACTCTAGCTGTCGCATTGTCTTGACAGTACCACGGGACAAAGACCCATATACTGTCCGCAATAGCATTTTCCAAAACTTAATTTCTGCGGATGATGGTCAACAAACTACGGCTGTGAATACTTTCCGCAACAATAGAGGTGGAGTAGATGAAATCTACAACATAGGTCGCACAATTTTGGGTGGAAGCAATCGTCAAGTTAGCTCATCAAAAAGTGGAATTAATCTCAAACCTTTTCTCGATCGCAAAGATGGTGGAACTGGGACAAAATTACGTAATGGTGTTGCAATTCGCCGTCAAACTCCTACTCAATCTCAAAATCGGACTCGCTTAAATCCTGGCAATTTCCGTTAACAGATTGTGATTTTATAGTCTCAAATGTTGTTTTTCAGTAGATAGGGAAAGAGAGGAAGCTAAAGAAAGCACGAAAAGTTCTAGTTTTCCTCATTCCCTTTATCCTACTCATACTGTACGTTTCAGTAATAAACAAATCAACGCCATTAGTATGAAATCGCTCAGTTGCTAAGGGGTGGGATACTGGAAATTGCTAAGAAAGTTCCTGCACTTTTATGCAAATTAATTATTCCCGCGTTATACATTTAAGTCATATTATTGATAGAAATATTCCTTTATGGCCGGGCGACCCACCAGTAGAATTTACCACTGTTGCGGATATTGCCGACGATGGTTACTATCTGCGGCGTTTTGCTTTGGGTGAACATAGTGCTACCCATATCAACGCCCCCAATAGTTTTGATCCTGCTGGCGCGGGAATTGATGAATATGCGGCGGACTCACTAGTATTATCGGCGGTAGTGATAGATATCTGCGAAGTTGCAGTTGATAATCCTGATTACGCTTTGAGTATCACTGATATTCTGGCTTGGGAGGAAAAATATGGTGTTATTAAAAGCGGTAGTTTAGTGCTACTTTACACTGGCTGGCAGCATAAGTGGACAGATAGAAACGCATTCTTTAACCAAGATGCTCAAGGAATTATGCACTTTCCAGGGTTTAGTAGTGATGCTACGCAGTTTTTGTTGGATAAACGACAAATTGCAGGTGTCGGAATTGATACTCACGGTGTTGACCCCGGACAAGACCACAATTTTACGACTAACCGTTTAGTGTTGGCACAACAAGGCATTATTTTGGAGAATTTGACGAATTTAGATAAATTACCTCCTCAAGGTACTACATTAGCGATCGCAATTCTCAGATTACGTGGTGGTTCTGGTTCTCCTGTGGGTGTGTTGGCTTTCGTGCCTTAACTTTTGTGTATAAATTTCGCATCTGATTTAATTTAAAAAACAAATCAAACAATTTGACCTCAGAAAACTTTTCAAATATCCTCTAATATCGTGTTCAGTCTCGAAATAATTATCATTAAGACCGCAGAGGGAGCAGAGGAGAGGGTTTTTACATTTCTGCACAGATTTCTGGAATTATCACTAATTACCCGAACTTGATATAACAAACTCAACTAATTGCATAGTTGCATTTATATAAAAAGAGTTATGGAGAAAGTGCGATCGTACTTTCTCTATAAAATGCTCAGATATAGAACTAGACAGTATAAATTAATATAAAAACTTTGTTATTCAGATTCAAATATATGTAAGCCAAAGGATGGGAGGTTTTTTCTCCCATATTATTGACATAATTAGCAGTATATGTATAGAATAGCAATTTGTGGAAACTTTACCTCTTAATATAAACGCTTGGCTAACGTCATTGTCATAGGTGCTCAGTGGGGCGACGAAGGGAAAGGCAAAATCACTGACTTACTCAGCCGCTCCGCAGATGTAGTGGTACGTTACCAAGGGGGTGTCAATGCTGGGCATACGATCGTAGCCCAGAATCAAACTTTTAAACTCCACCTGATTCCCTCTGGTATTTTGTATCCAGATACCGAGTGCATCATTGGCTGTGGGACAGTCATTGATCCACAGGTTTTGATTGCAGAACTCGACCAACTAGAAAAACTTAATATTTCCACTGCCAAACTGTTGATCTCTGAGACAGCCCACGTCACGATGCCCTACCATCGGTTGATTGACAAAGCATCAGAAGAACGGCGGGGAACTCATAAGATCGGCACTACAGGTCGAGGAATTGGCCCAACTTATGCTGATAAATCAGAGCGTACAGGCATCAGAGTTTTAGATTTGATGGACTCAGAAGGTCTGCGCGACCAGTTAGAGTGGACAATCAATTATAAAAATGTCCTTTTAGAAAAACTTTACAACCTGCCGCCCCTAGACCCCAAGCAAGTAATTGAAGAGTATTTGGGGTATGCTGATCGATTGCGTCCGTATGTAATTGATACATCGTTGAAAATATACGATGCCATTCTCCGGCGACGCAACATTTTATTTGAAGGAGCGCAAGGCACACTCCTAGACTTAGATCATGGGACTTATCCTTATGTTACCTCGTCTAACCCCGTAGCGGGTGGAGCTTGCGTCGGTACAGGGTTAGGGCCGACAATGATAGATCGGGTAATTGGAGTATCCAAAGCCTACACAACCCGTGTGGGAGAAGGGCCTTTTCCCACAGAGTTAGACGGAGATTTGGGAGAACATCTGTGCGATCGCGGTGCGGAATTCGGCACAACCACCGGACGTAAACGGCGCTGCGGTTGGTTTGATGCAGTAATTGGTCGCTATGCTGTCCGCATTAACGGTATGGATTGTATGGCAATTACTAAACTTGATGTTCTCGACGAATTAGAAGAAATTCAAGTTTGTATTGCCTATGACATAGATGGTGAACGTTGCGAACACTTCCCCACCAGTTCCCGTCAGTTTGCCCGTTGTCGCCCCATCTACAAAACCATGCCAGGATGGCAGAAGTCTACAAGTGACTGCCGCACCCTAGAAGACTTGCCACAGCAAGCACTAGACTACCTCAAATTCTTAGCAGAATTGATGGAAGTGCCGATCGCGATCGTCTCTTTAGGCGCAAGCCGCGATCAAACCATAATTGTAGAAGACCCCATTCACGGCCCCAAACGGGCATTACTGCACGCAGACGGCACACCCGCCTCCTTGCTGAGTGCATAGTATTTAGTCAATAGTCCATTGACCATTGACCATCGACCATTGACCATTGACAAAGGACAAATAACATGGCTGTGACAGTTGAATCTCAAAAGCGCCCAGAAGGCAGTAAACCAAATGCTTTACGTCGTTCTGGTTTAATCCCCGCCAATTTGTACGGACATAACGGTACAGAGTCTATTTCTTTGGTAATTGATGCCAAAGTTGTTGAACGCCTGCTGAAAAAAGCTGCGGTTAACAAGACAGAAATTGAACTCAGCATTCCCGATCTTGAGTGGACTGGTAAAACAGTTTTAAAAGAAGTTCAAGTTCATCCAGCCAAGGGTACACCTTACCACTTGAGTTTTTATGCTGGTAATAATCAAGGTTAGAACAGGTGTATGACCTGTCTTTAACAACACTCTAAATTAGTGATAATTGCTGATGATGCCAGGGGTAAAACCCTGGTTTTTTGTTAAGCTACAAACGTGAATATTTAAATTAAAAATTGCAACCGCCGATTTACGCCGATGCACGCCGATGATTTGAGATAATAATCTGCGGTTTAAAAACTAATACTGGCAATATGACAGAAGTAACTCTTCCAGCTTTAATTCAGCAGATGTTACAGCCGGGATTTTATCCCCACCCTGTAACAGAACCTATTCAACTCAGCCAAACCCACGTTTCTTATGTATTGCTGACGGGAGATTACGCCTATAAGCTGAAGAAACCAGTGAATTTTGGGTTTTTGGATTTTTCGACTTTGGAAAAGCGGCGGCATTTTTGTCAGGAAGAGTTGCGCCTTAATAAACGAGGAGCCGCTGAACTGTATTTGGAAGTGTTACCCATAACTTTGGAAGGAGAGGAATATCGTCTAGGAGGAACAGGAGAAGCTGTAGAATATGTAGTCAAAATGCGTGAGTTTCCCCAAAAAACCCTATTGAGTAACTTATTTGCAGAGGGCAAGTTGAATGAAGCTAACTTGAAAGAATTGGGACGGGTTGTAGCTCAGTATCATGCCAAAACCGAGACAAATGATTACATTCGCACTTTTGGCGAAGTATCGCAAGTACGGGCAGCATTTGATGAAAATTACGAGCAAACCGAAAAATATATCGGTGGCCCCCAGACACAGCAGCAATTTGATGACTGCAAAGCTTATACAGATAAATTTTTTGCTGAAAGGCAAGAGTTATTTCAAAAAAGAATTCAAAACCACCGTATTCGAGAATGTCACGGAGACTTACACCTCCGCAATATTTGTTTGTGGCAAGATAAAATTCTGCTATTTGATTGCATAGAGTTTAACGAACCATTCCGCTTTGTTGATGTCATGTTCGATGTTGCTTATGCGGTGATGGATTTGGAAGCGCAAGAACGTCAAGACTTAAGTAATGCTTATTTAAATACTTATTTAGAGCAGACTGGTGATTGGGAAGGCTTAGAGGTATTGCCTATATATTTAAATCGGCAGTCTTATGTAAGGGCAAAAGTAACGTCATTTTTATTAGATGATCCTGGTGTACCAGCAGAAGTAAAACAAGAGGCGACAAAAACCGCAGCCAAATATTACAAGCTGGCTTGGGAATATACTCAACCCAAACAAGGACGGCTGATTTTAATGTCGGGTTTATCAGGCTCTGGTAAGAGTACAACAGCCAAATATTTAGCTCGACAATTTAATGCGATTCATATTCGCTCAGATTCTGTACGCAAGCATTTGGCAGGAATTTCTTTGTCAGAACGTGGGGGTGATGATTTGTATACCTCAGAAATGACCCAGAAAACATATACACGGTTGTTGAACTTGGGAACTATACTAGCTAATCAAGGTTTCACAGTGATTTTAGATGCTAAGTATGACCGACAACAACAACGCCAAGAAGCTATTTCCCAAGCAAAAAACTACCAACTACCTCTCCAGATTATCCACTGCACAGCACCCGTCGAAGTAATTCAAGCGCGTCTGATCAATCGTACTGGTGATATTGCTGACGCTACGGTAGATTTATTAGCATCACAACTCAAACAAGCTGAAGCTTTTACTGAAGCAGAAACACCCTACGTTCATACTTGGGATACCACTCAAGCACACGAGGCACAATTAAAACTTCTGAGCGAAAAAAGGGTTTAAAGGGTAAGGGGGTAAGGTATTAGTTAAAATTTTGTCCCTACCCCTACACCCTTACACCCCTATACCCTTATACCCTTACTGGACTCATGGCTAAAAATAACAACTTATTTAATTTCACCCCTGACTTTATTTCGCAATTAATATTTGGGTCATTTTTAACCTTCATTTTAATATTGACTGGTTCACCCGCATCCCTGAGTATTTTCTTAGGAATTCTGGGTGGGTTCACCTTGGGTTGGATGACCAGTGTGAGTAAAAATAGTCCCCAAGCGCCAACAGTCGCCTCTTCTGATGGTATTGATGCTGGACTTAAATACTGGTTATTTTTCTTACTAGGCTTTGTGTGGTTGGGTTACTCAGCACCGATGAGTATCTTGCTAGGGGGAATAGGTGCTATTGGTAGCGGCTGGATTATTGCTTGGTGGGGTAGCAAAGAAGAAACTAGAACTCAGCTACCAGTTGAAACTATAGAAGAGGGAGAAGAAAGACCAAGCCTCAGATCTACTACACAGCAAAAAAGAAGACCTACTCGTCGCTTCCGTCGCGCTAGAGGGATTAATTTTAGATTTTGGGAAAGGTAATGAATAAAGGCAAAAGACAAAAGGCAAAAGGCAAAAGTTATTGTTACTGACATCTTTTCAGTTTTCATTTAGCATTAGTAACCAATATGTTTTTATACCTTTCTAAGTTGCTGCCACTGTTTTTTTATCCTTTAGGATTAGCCAGTGTGAGTTTAGTAGTGGCTTTAATCACAGTATGGAAACAACCGCGCACAGCAACAGCTGCGATCGCCTTTTCTTTAAGCTTATTATTACTTTGTAGCAATGCTTGGGTGGCTAAGGCACTGGTGCGATCGCTAGAATGGCAAAATCTCCCATCTCAGCAAATGCCAAATGCTGAAGCAATTATAGTTTTGGGTGGTGCAACTAAATCAGCCTTTTTTCCGAGACCTGATGTTGATTTAAGTGAACAAGGCGATCGCATCATCTATGCAGCACAGCTATATCGTCAAAAAAAAGCACCTGTAATTATTGTGAGTGGTGGTCGCATCGACTGGCGAAATGGTGGTACGCCAGAATCAACAGATATGGCCAGTATTCTGACAGAAATCGGTGTACCATCACAGGCAATTATTGAAGAACCATTATCTCTCAATACTTATCAAAATGCTGTGAATGTCAAGAAAATTTTGCAGTCTCGTGGTATTCACAAAGTATTATTGGTGACTTCGGCTATGCACATGCCGCGATCGCTGAAAATTTTCCGCCGTCAAAGCATTGATGCTATCCCTGCGCCGACTGATTTTCTCGTTACTCAAGGCGAACTACAAGAACTTGGTAGTACACCCAAAGCAGCTTTACTCAATTTGTTACCGAATACAGATAACCTACATCAATTTACTAATGCTTTGAAAGAATATATAGGTAATTTGATTTATGGCTTACGAGGCTGGCTTTAAAAATTGTTGCGTGGTAGCCAGTTATCTCAGCCCCAGTCGTGTTGTTGCTAATAGCTATAATTTCAATAGTCTGGAAGTTTTGGTAGTTGAATCTCTCAAGACCCAGAACACTATGTTGTGAGAATCATGCGTCAAGAATTACCTCATATTATTCCCTCTCCCCAACCTGAAGTTGAAGCAACTTTTAGTGGGTACCAAACCACCCATGAATTTTATTATGAAGTTCAGCAACGCTTAGAGTTTCAGCGTTATTGTGAATGGTATGACGCTGAAGCAAAATATCACCGTCAAGAACTTAAAAAAATGCGCGGCGAACTCAACATTTTTCGGTGGTTCCTTCGCCGCTTTTGAGAAGTTTAGATAATTTCTAACTCATTCTCGCGCAAGTGGGCTTTAAATTTTTTACTAAACTGAACTAATACTGGCAAGTTAGCACTTACAGGTCTACCTTGCCATTGAGTCACAATATCCACAATTTCGCCTTCTGAGCCTTTGAGGTCAAAAGCTTGAGAGCGATGTTCAGGATGATGGTAGACTACTACCGATTGATTAACACGGACGCGATCGCCAACTTTCATAAGAACATTTACACCTAGCTTTTGCGGTTCCACAAGCATCTCCACAGCCATCCCTCATCGAACGTGCTGGTTGAAAAAAAAATGTTGAGAACAGTTTTTTTTCCCATCTAATCAAAACAAACGCTCTATATTTATGCGTTTGCAACTTTTATACAAACAAAGCCTGACCGTGCAGGCTTTAATCATCATCAGCGACAAATGTCTGACTGTTTTTTCTCCTCATTGCACTTGTCCACGCTTACGGGTGTCTCAGAAGCGCTGTTTGAGGATTTGTCTGCTAACAGGCTAAGAAAGACTTATTTTAGTTTTTCTGTGCGCTTTCACGACAGTTCCAATTCTACATCAAATGGATATTACGTTCCTAGATGCTGTGTTTGACAGTTAGAGAACTTAGGGGTGTAAATAGTGTGGGTTTTGATTACTGACGCTGGGGACAGGCTGACTGTATTGGTTGGGGTAATTTTCCACACATTTGTTGAAAGGTTTGGGGGTTTAGTAGCCACCAAGCGAATAATCCCAGAGTTGTTGCGCCAACTAACATGGCGAATAATCCGCCAACGAGTACTAAAGGCTTACTTCGACGAGGTTTTTTGATTGGTGTGGGTATTGGTGGAGGTATTGGTTCTTCTGTCAAATCCAAATCTAATAAGGCTTGAGCGCTTTCTGCCAAAGCAGGTTCTTCTAATTCTGGTATTTCTGGTTCGACAATCTCTTCTGGTGGCGATACTAAAGTTACTGGCACTAAGTATTCTTTAGAAAGACGGCAAAGAGTGAGAACAACCGACGTGTTATCATGACCGTTTTTTTGGTTGGCAAAATTAATCAAATTCTGGACAGTTTCTGCAATTGAGAGTTCACCTGTTAATACAGGAATAGCAAACTCTTGCCAAGAATGTTCTACCCAATCGTTATCACTTAAACCGTCAGAACACAGCAATAATAATCCTTCTTCATCGATGATGAATCGTTGAATTGACAGCCGCAGAGATTCCGCATCTTTTGTGCCTAATGCTTGAGTCAAAGCCGTTGCATCTTGTCTCTGGAGTGCTTGACGATATAAACTTCTGCCATAGCGGACTTCTCTCCAAGCTACATCATCATCTACGGTGAGTAATTGGCAGTAGTTACGGGTTATCCAGTAAGCGCGGCTATCTCCTATATTGGCTAAATAAAGTTCATGGGCGTTATCAGATGTCCATCCTGAGATTGTGGCGATTCTTTGGGGTAATTGCAGCGCCATTATCAAGGTTGTCGCCATCCGTTCTCTACCTTGGCGTTTTTGCTCATCATTGCGGGAGGAAATTAAATTATTGACTACCCGCAAACTGGCTTCTAGCTGTTCTTGCAATAATTTTGGCGCTACGGGTTCAGTTTGTTCGGCGACTTCTGCTAATAAGGCACGGATTTGCAATTTTAATGATTGTACTGCCATTTGGCTGGCAACTTCACCACCTTGATGTCCACCAATGCCATCACAAACCATCGATAAGCGCGGCATGAGTGGATTATATGGTTCATCGGTACTGGGATAGCAAGTGTCTTCGTTTTGGGTGAGTTCTGTGCCTATATCTGTTGCGCCTGCAACTTGCAAACTAAGAGGTAATTCGGCGGCGGCTGAGAGTAACAGCGTATTCAGTTGAGTGGTGATAGTTTCTAAATCTACTGGGCGATCGCACATTTGCTCAACTATATTCTGCAATGATTGAGCTATCTGTGGTTGGGCTAATGCTATTAAAGACTGCCAAGACTTTCCTAAATCACGTAAGCTGAGTTTTTCATCAACTTGGGTTGGATGCAGTTCTAACAACCGCACACACCAACCTTGCACTCTTAAGTTATCGGGAATTAGTAAACTTTGCTCAACTCCCTGTTCTGCTAAGGGTTGCCAAAGTTGAAGAATTTGCCATAGCCAATAAACTTGTCTAACTGCTGTGGCTTGTTTCCAAGCATCAGTGATGGTGGGATAAAGGTTGCCTGTTGCATCTATCGGCGCATTTTCTAGTAAGAGAATATCATCTTCATCCTCAAAAAAAGCCACCCCATAGACTTGAGGAAGATGTAACTGCTGTTGATATAGCTTTAAGTAAGGAATAACAGCTTTTGGTAAGTCTTGTAAGGTTTCTGGTGGTAGCCCTGGTTGAGTATCCAGCCATATTTGTTGTTGAATAACTTCATATCGCTCTGCAACTTGCGTTTCGGGTAGAATATTGGCGGCTAAAGTGCCAGTAGCCCAGAGGTAACGGTGAATTAAAGGAGTTTGACAATTGGTACAGATGCGCTCTTCTATAGAATTAGCCGGGCGATCGCACGTTGGATTTATACAATAAATTATGCGTTGAGTAGAAATCATCATAAATAAGACTTACGCATTAATAAAGAAATTCATCCAGATATTTGGTGATCATTATAGTAGGGGCGATCACCGTGCATCGCCAATGATGACAAATGGCGACCAATAAAAGGGATGACGCTCAATTTGCTTTAACTTGGCTTGTTGTAGTGCTTCTCCTTTAGTCTTACCTTGCTGGAGATTTGCATAAAAATCAATCATGAGTTTTGAGGTTGCGGGATCCTCAACTACCCACAAACTCGCCATCACTGCTTTAGCACCAGCACGTTCAAATATATAAGCAACACTCCCGCCTGTTTTACAAGCACTAAGGGTTAATAATTGTGTACCTTTTAACCCTAACAATGCCGCATCAGCAATGTTAAATTGGGCATCGGCAAATAGCAATGAGTTATTTTTTAAATTGAGTTCTTTACAGTCGGCATTTTGGAAGCAGCCATGAGTTGCTAAATGGACAAAACCAAAGCGCAAAGCATTGTTCTTGAAATTTGCCAGGGTGGCTTTATTATGAAGATAAACTTCGCTTCCTGGTAGTAATTTCTTGATTTCGTTGACTTCTGTTTCTGCACCTGGTAAATTCTGTGATTCACGAGGTACAGGATTACCAAAAGCCAAAACTTTTGGTGCTTTGCTTATAGTTTCTTTTGATGAACTTAAAGAACTTGTAGAAATGCGAGTGAGATAATTAACGGGATATTTTTGGATTAAATACTTGTCTGTTTTGCTGTCTCTGAGGGTTTCAAAAGGGAGATAGCTGAATTTGCCTGTGGCGATGATGCTTAATTGCTTGGGTTGTAATTTTTGAATTTCAGCTTCTACAGGTCGAATGAGAACATCATATAATTTAGTGCTATTTTCTGCAAAGCCAAAATCACTGTCATCTTCTAATTGCTCTAGATATTGGGTAAGCAGTTGCTCAAATTCATCGGGTTTGATGGATGTTTTAATAACGTTTACTTTATTTTTAGTTAAGATAAATATTGCTAGAGAATTTGGTATATATGTCACATTTGTCAACAAGACTGGTTGAATTACTACTGTGTCGGCGGGGATGGATGATTTCAGCTTGTCAATATCGGCGGGTGTGGTTTCAAAGAGTTCGGCAACTTCGGGGAATTGGCGAGATATATCTGTGGCTTGCTGATAGACTTGCGTTTCTAATTGGCGAAATTTTTGGGCGACATCTGCGGAAAAGTTATTTTGCAGTTGTTGTCGTTGAGATTCTAGTTGTTGATTTTTTTCATTCCAATTATTAATAGCTTGTTGGGCTGCGGGGTTGGCAACTTTGGCATTAATTAGACGATTGTAGTCAGCTAAATCAGCAGTGCTGAACAGGTTAACCCAGGCAAAAGCTTGGTCATATTTCTTTTGATCAATCAAGACATCAACTAAAGCAGTTGCACTCCAGTCATTTTGCCGTAGAAATTTTTGGCGATTTTCTTGCTGTAAACTCCGGCGCAATTCTAAGTTGATTTCCAGAGATTTTTCTAAATCAGTAATAGCTTCACTTGGTCGATTTGTATTTTGAAATAATATACCTCTATTAGCCAATGTAATAGCTTCCCCAGAGCGATCGCCCACGGCACGACTGAGGGGCAGAGCTTGGTTGTA
>NZ_DF978433.1:199851-200175 GCF_002897135.1 Nostoc cycadae WK-1
CTCCTTTTCTCCTAAATCGTTGTAGACTGAACTAATGTTATTGAGAGTGGTAGCTTCCCCAGAGCGATTGCCCACTGCACGATATAGGGGCAGAGCTTTGTTGTAAAATTCTAGTGCTTTCTCCTTTTCTCTTAATGCGGAGTAGGCTGCACCAATGTTATTGAGAGTGGTGGCTTCCCCGAAACGATCGCCCACTGCACGAATTAGGGGCAGAACTTGGTTATAAAATGACAGTGCTTTCTCCTTTTCTCCTAAATCGTTGTAGACTCCACCAATGTTATTGAGAGTAGCAGCTTCCCCAGCGCGATCGCCCACTGCACGACT